>NZ_JMLG01000003.1:0-87629 GCF_000686645.1 Desulfofundulus thermocisternus DSM 10259 | reverse complement strand
GCCGGGCCAGGCCCGTGCCGCGGACAGGATGTCCGCGGAGGCCACCTGAACACAGGATGTGTGAATGTGGCCGGTACCCGCCGAAGACCGGAGCCGGGGCCAAAAGGCCCGGCCAGCGAAACGACCGGGAGCGACGAGTAAAACCGGGGCACACACCAGGAGTACTTTGTCGACAGCTTGAGGTTTCGGTGATGCCGAAACTTTTTTTATATTCCGGGTGAAATGCACGCGGATACCCCCCTTGACTTCAAGCCTGACCGGGTTTACAATAGGCCAGAGATTTCAAGGGAGGCGGTAGTACCATGTGCAGGATAGTAATTATTGGTGGTGTGGCTGCAGGCCCTAAAGTAGCAGCACGGGCCCGGAGGCTCATGCCGGATGCTGAGATCACCATTATCGAGCGGGGCCGCCTTATTTCTTATGCCGGCTGTGGTATGCCTTTTTATGTCGGCGGTCAGGTCAAGGACTTTAACCAGTTATTCGCTACATCGTATGGCGTAATCAGGGACGAGCATTACTTCATGAACGAAAAAGGGGTGAAAGTGCTCACCCGTACGGAAGCCAGGTCCATCGACCGGCAGAAAAAAGAAGTGACCATTGTAAACCTGGATACCGGGGAAACCGGTACCATCCCCTATGACAAGCTGGTGCTGGCCACCGGTTCCACCCCGTTTGTTCCTCCTATCCCCGGCCTGGATTTAAAAGGCGTTCACCGGCTTAACCATCCCGATGACGCCAGGAAAATTGTGGAGCAGCTGGATGGGGTAAACGAGGCGGTAATTGTGGGGGCGGGGCTGATAGGTATGGAGGCAATGGAGGCCCTGCTCAGGCGGAAGATCTTCGTGTCGGTGGTGGAACTCAAAGAGCAGATCCTGCCCGGCGTGCTCGACCCCGACCTGGCAGCGGTACTGGCTTTCCGCCTGGAAGAGGAAGGCGTGGAGTTCCACCTGGGCAGGAAAGTAATGCGCCTGGAAGGTGATGAAGAGGGGCGGGTCTGCCGGGTGGTGACCGATGGCGGCACCCTGGATGCCCAGATGGTGATTGTGGCCGTGGGCGTAAGGCCCAACGTGGAACTGGCCAGGGCTGCCGGCCTTACCATTGGGGAAACGGGAGCCATTGCGGTAAACGAATACCTGCAGACCAGCGACCCGGATATCTATGCTGTGGGGGACTGCGTGGAAAACCTGCACCTGGTTTCCGGGCGGAAGGTATACATCCCTCTGGCTTCCACGGCCAACCGCCAGGGGCGGGTGGCCGGTGACAACCTGGCCGGCAGGAAGAGCAGGTTCAAGGGCGTGCTGGGTACCTCCGTGCTGAAGGTATCGGGCTGGAATGTGGGCCGTACCGGCCTGGGCGAGCAGCAGGCCCGGGAGCTGGGATATGATGTGCTCACCGCCCTCAACGCCACCCATGACCGCACCCATTACTACCCCGGTCATGACAACCTGCTCATAAAACTGGTGGTGGATAAGAAGAGCCGCAAGTTACTGGGTGCCCAGGCCATTGGCGGGGGCGACGTCATCAAGCGTATAGATGTGGTGGCCACGGCCCTGTATTTTGGGGCTTCGGTGGACGACCTGTTCGATGTGGATCTGGGTTACGCCCCGCCCTTCAATACTCCCATTGACCCGGTTCAGCACGGGGCCAACATTGCCCGGAACAAGGCGGATGGCCTGGCCAGGACCATCAGCGCCCGGGAGCTTATGGAAAAGCTGGAGCGGGGAGATGATTTTGTCCTCCTGGATGTGCGCACCCCGGAACAGTACGCGTACCGGCATATTGAGGACGAGCGGGTAATGCTGGTGACCCTGGGCGATCTGCGCCGCCGCATTGAGGAAATACCCAGGGACAAGGAGATCGTTACCCTTTGCGCCCTGGGGGTGCGGGCATATGAAGCCATGCGCATTTTAACCGGCGCCGGCTTCAAGGACGTTAAATTCCTGGAAGGCGGCCTGCAGGCCTGGCCCTACGAGCTGGAATAAGTCAGGCAACCGGATATGCAATAGCTGACTAAAGACCCTTCACCTGTGGTGAGGGGTCTTTTTTTGACAATTTTTTGGGGTATAAAAACTTGTCCCTCCAAATATTTATGAACCAGGAAGGGAGGGACAACCATGATCGGTACACCCCTGCTTCGCCCGGTCAGGCCGGCGCAAACCCGGCCCGTGGAGGAAGTATTAACGGTGCTGCCCGTTCAGCTGCGCAACCTGATTACCAGGCTGCCTCCGGAGATCCTGGAACAGCTGGAAGAAATTCGCCTGCGCCAGGGGCGCCCCCTGGCTCTCGGGCTGATTCACCGGGATGCATTTCTCAGCCCGGAGGGCAACCTGGTGAGCGATCCTGAACAGGCCTACCGGGTGAGCGCCGGTGATCTGGAGCGTACCCTTCAGCTTATTACCGGGTCATCCCTCTATGCCCTGGAGGAGGAGTTGCGCAGTGGTTACATTACCCTGCCCGGGGGGCACCGGGTCGGCCTCACCGGGCGCGCGGTAATGGAAGGGGGCCGGGTGAGGACCTTGAAGTATATCAGCTCCCTCAATATTCGCATTTCCCGCGAAGTGCCGGGTCTGGCCACCCCCCTTTTGCCCTACCTGATTGACCGGCAGGTAAAAAGCATCTACCATACCCTGATTTTTTCCCCTCCCCGCTGCGGGAAGACCACCATGCTGCGGGATATCATCCGCCAGCTGAGCAACGGTGTACCCGAGCTGGATCTTCCCGGTCTTACAGTGGGGGTGATCGACGAGCGTTCCGAGCTGGCCGGCTGTTACCGGGGGGTGCCCCAGCGGGACGTGGGGGTGCGCACCGATGTACTGGACGGCTGTCCCAAGGCGGAGGGCATGATCATGCTCCTGCGCTCCATGGCTCCCCAGGTGATCGCTACCGATGAAATTGGAAGGGAAGAAGATATAGCTGCCCTGGAAGAAGTGTTCCATGCTGGGGTAAGGGTACTGGTTACTGTACACGGTGCTTCCCTGGCTGAACTGGCCGTTCGTCCGGCCCTGCAGCATCTTTTTAAGCTAAAGGTAATTCAGCGTTTTGTCCTTCTGGGCCGTTCCCGGGGCGTGGGGACGGTGGAGGACATCCTGGACGGCCGGACCATGCGTTCACTGGGGGTGAGGTGATGCTGAAAATCCTGGGCTGTGTGTTAATTCTCCTGGCCGGTGGCGGGATGGGGGTAACCATGGCCGGTTATTATGCCCGCAGGCCGCAGGAACTGCGCAGCCTGCAGGCTGCCTTAAAGATGCTGGAAACGGAGATTACCTACACTGCCACCCCGCTCCCCGAAGCGCTGGGCCGGGTGGCGGAGCGGGCGGGCCCGCGGGTGGCTTTGCTGTTCAACCGGGCCCGGGAAGAGCTCATGTCACCGGCAGGCTGCACGGCACGTGAAGCCTGGGAGGAAGCGCTGAAGGCTTTTTACCCCACCAGTGCCCTGGCCCCTTCCGATCTGGCTGTTCTTCGCCAGCTGGGACCCGCCCTGGGCATTTCCAGCATGGAGGATCAGAGCAAGCACCTGCGCCTGGCCATGGAACAGCTGGGCAGGGAAATGGCGCAGGCCGAGGAAAAGGCTTCCCGCTACGTTAAGCTCTGGAACTATCTGGGCTTTCTCGGCGGGCTGGCCCTGATTTTGATGCTGTACTGAAAAGGGGGAGCTGCCATGGGTTATGATATCAACCTGATTTTTAAAATTATCGGTATAGGAATTCTGGTCGGTGTGGCCCATTACGTCCTGAAAAATTCCGGTAAAGAAGATTACGCCGTTATTGCTACCCTGGGCGGGCTCGGGATTGTGCTCATCTGGGTGGTACAGCTGCTGGGGGGGTTCTTTGACCAGGTGAGGTCGGTGTTCAAGCTGTTTTAAAGGAGTGGCGCCCGTGGAGATTATGCAGATTGTCGGCCTGGGGATAGTGGCGGCAGTGCTGGCGGTTACCATCCGGCACAATAAACCGGAAATGGCCATGCTCTTGAGCATTGCCACGGGAATCATCCTTTTCATGCTGGTTCTGGGTAAGATTGGCTCGGTGATTGATGTGCTCAGGGATCTTGCTTCCCGGGCCAATTTAAACATGGTTTATCTGGGGACGATTCTTAAAATCGTGGCCATCGCCTACATTGCTGATTTCGGGGCCCAGATTTGCCGGGATGCGGGGGAGGGAGCGGTGGCTTCCAAAATAGAATTTGCCGCCAAAGTTCTCATCCTTGTCCTGGCGGTACCCATAATGATTGCCGTACTCCAGTCCCTCCTGAAACTCGTACCCTGAGGTGATGGGGATGCTCCGGCCCTTCTCGTTAATGGTGCTCTGCATGTTTTTGGTGCTCTGTCCCGCTGCCGCCCTGGCCCTGCCGGAAAGCCCGGCCGGAAGTGCTCCTTCCCTGGAGCCGGCCCTCACGTCACCCGATCTCAGCGGGGTGGAGGATTATATCAACACCCTGGATGCCGAAATTAAGGAAGCCCTGCCCGGATTCCATTTTAAAGAAATGGTTATAAAACTGGTCAATGGGGAACTTGATTTAAGCCCCGGGGAGATTTTAAAAAACCTGCTTTCCTATCTGTTTCGTGAAGTGGTGGCCAACTCCGCCCTCCTGGGTAAACTGGTGGTTCTGGCTGTTATATGCGTGGTACTGCAAAATTTCTCCACCGCCTTTGACCGGGGGACTACCGGCCAGCTGACCCATATGGTTACCTACCTGGTGCTGGTTACCATTGCCATAGGTTCTTTTGCCCTGGCGGTGCAGACGGGCAGGGAAGTGGTGGACAAGATGGTTACCTTCATGCAGGCCCTGATGCCTGTCCTGCTTACCCTGCTGGTGGCACTGGGCGGGGTGGCTACGGCAGCCATCTTCCATCCCGTAATTCTGGTCAGTATCACCTTAATTGGGACCCTGATCAAAAACCTGGTTTTACCCCTGGTATTCTTTTCGGCGGTACTGGGGCTGGTCAGCCACCTTTCCCCCCGCTTTAAGGTTTCCGGCCTGGCGGGCCTGTTGCGGGGTGCTGCCGTCGGGATTCTGGGAATAATGGGGACAGTTTTTCTGGGCCTGCTGGCCGTCCAGGGAGTGGCAGGGGCTGTAGGCGACGGGGTAATCCTGCGCACGGCCAAGTTTTCCATCGATGCCTTTATTCCTGTGGTGGGAGGGATGTTTTCCGATGCCCTGGAAGCGGTGATCAGCTCATCCCTGTTAATTAAAAATGCTGTGGGTATTGCCGGAGTGGTGGCGGTGGTGATGATCATGACCCTGCCGCTGGTCAAGCTCATTTCCCTGGCCTTTATCTATAAACTGGCTGCTGCTTTAATTCAACCGGTGGACGATTCCCAGGTGGTTTCCTGCCTTTCGGACCTGGGTAATAACATAATTCTCATTTTCGCCACTGTGGCTACGGTGGGCCTGCTCTTCTTCTTCGCCATTGCCATTATGGTGGGGGTGGGTAACCTGACCGTCATGCTGCGCTAGGGGGGAGGGATGGTGTGGAGCTTATCCGCCAGCTTGTTCAGAACCTGATCGTTATCGTGGTTCTGGCAGTTTTTCTGGAAATGCTGCTGCCGGCCAGCGACATGCGGCGCTACGTAAAAATGGTCATGGGGTTACTGATTATCGTGGTAGTTTTGCAGGCCATAGGAGGGATAGTCCGGGGGGACTGGCAGCGCCACCTGGAGCCGGCTATAAATGCTGCCCCGTCGGGGGTTCCGGACCTGAAAGAGATTCTGGCCGCGGGGCAGCGTTTGAAAGACGGACAGGAGCAAAAAGCTCTGGAGGAGTACCGCCAGGGCCTTTCCCGCCAGATTGTTGCCCTGGCGGGTTTGAACAGCGAGGTTCAGGTGGTAAAGGCCCGGGTGGAAATTTATACGGATCCCGGGGACAGGCATTACGGGCAGATCCGGGAAGTTTTTCTGTTGCTGGCTGCAGCCCGCCCCCGTATTCAGGAACAGGGTTCCGGTCGGGGTGAGCAACTGGTGGAACCGGTAACCATTGATGTCGGGGAGCGGGCACAGCCGGTTCAGGGAGAGGTAAACGCAAAACCGGGGCCGGAAGCGGAAAAAGCTGCAGCCCGGCTGACCAGGGTGGTGGCCGATTTCTATAACCTTTCACCTGATCAGGTCAAGGTGCAATGGGTGAGTTGATTTAAGGGGGGCTGGTAAAAATGTCTATCTGGGAAGCCTGGAGGAAGTTTCTGGGTAACCGGAAGGAGGGGGATCTTCCGCCGAAAATAACACGCCGTCAGCTTGGATTGCTGGGAGGACTGGTTGCCCTGGGAGTTCTCCTTCTTGTTCTGGGGAGCATCAGTCCACCGGGGAAGGATGGGGTGCCCGCAGGTGAGGAGAACAACCGGGCAGTACAGGAAAGCCCGGCCAAACAGGGGGATGGCTCCACCATGGCGCGCCAGGAAGCAGCCCTTGAAGCAAAGCTGAGGGAAATGCTTGCCCAGGTGGAAGGGGCTGGAGAGGTGAAGGTAACTGTACGCCTGGCCAGTTCCAGCCGGGAGGAGTATGCCGTAAACACCACCACCGGGCGCAAAACCACCGAGGAAAAAGACCAGGCGGGTGGAACCAGGGTCACCAGTGAAGATACCGGCAGCGACCAGCTGGTTTTAATTCGCTCCGGGCAGGGTGAGGTGCCGGTGGTGGAACAGGAAATTGCTGCCCGCGTGGCCGGGGTGCTGGTGGTGGCCGACGGGGCCGGGGATCCCCTGGTGAAGGCCCGGCTCTTCGAGGCCGTGCAGGTGGCCCTGGGTGTTGAGCCGCAAAAAATTCTGGTCTTACCAAGGGAAAGGGGGAAAATTTGATGCGCACCATCCTGATTCAGAAACGAACCCTCCTGGCCCTCCTGATGGGATTGCTGGGGCTGACTTTGCTTGTTCTGGGCTGGCACGGTGCCCCGGAGCCTTTTAAACGGCAGGATGAAGGGGCACCGGTATCTGCCGGGAATATCACTGCCGAACAGGGGATGGCGGATAAAACCTCACCCGGTTCCGGTCCGCGGGTTGCGGATGCTTCCAGCCGGGGTACAGCCTTCTTTGTGGAATACCGCCTGGATCGGGAACGGACAAGGGGGCAGCAGCTGGAACTGCTGCGGGAAATCATCAACAATCCCCAGGCAGCACCTGAAACCCGGAAAACTGCTCAGGAACGGCTGCTGGTTATCAGCCAGAGTCTGGCCCGGGAAGCAGAGGTGGAGAATTTGCTCCGGGCCAGGGGGTTTGGAGATGCTGCCGTATCCCTGGATGGCCGGGGTGCTACCGTGGTAATCCAGGCCAGCAGTATCTCCGCTGAGGAGGCTACCCGCATTGCTGAACTGGTATCCAGAGGGACAGGGGTGGCGGAACAGGATGTGGTAATCATTCCGGTACCAGGTTCCTGATCTAAAAACGTGTTTCAATTCTGCCCCGGGCGGGTCCCCGGGGCTTTTTAAGGCCAGAGTCTACCGGGATGACAATGGGCGAAGGGAGCAGGAGTTTTATCTTATACGTAAAATTATTTAAGTAAAGGTCATACGGGTACGATCACAAAAACAGATACCGGTTGCGGCGGGGCCGCTCCCCGTTCCCGGAAATGAAGGAACGTGTTATTAACTGTCAGGAGAGGGGGGTAGGGAGATGTTAAAAGCAAAAGATATGACCATGGAGCAGATTACCCATACTTTTTGCAGCTGGTGCAAATACAGGCGTGTCAGCCTGGGCCAGACTTACTGGGAGTGCGGCCTGCAGGAAAAAGATCTCCAGGAACGCTGCCCCTACAGGAAGGCAGTGCGCAAAGAGGAAGAAGGGGCGAATTAAAAGGACTTATTAAACATTTCCGCCCGGCCTGGCCCGGCCAGCGAAACGACCGGGAGCGACGATTAAAACCAGGGCACATTCCAGAAATACCTTGTCTATAAACTGATTCCGGCTTTTATGCCGGAAAATCTTTTCCCGGGCGGGACCGCCCAGAGAGGATACTGCTGATCCCGGCGGTGGCCGGTGTGTGGGGGTGTACCGGTGAGGCAGCTTTTTGACGATAAGGCCGGAACTTACGATGAATGGTACCTGACTCCCGCAGGTCGTTTTGTGGACCGGGTGGAAAAGGAGGCGGTGCTGGGCTACCTGGAGCCGCGCCCGGGAATGAGCGTTCTGGATGTGGGTTGCGGGACGGGTAACTATTCCCTGGAACTGGCCCGGAGGAAATTGCTGGTGACGGGCCTGGATATTTCCACGGCCATGCTGGAAAAGGCCCGCGCCAGGGCCCGGGCCGAGGGGCTGCCGGTGGAATTTGTTTGGGGTGACGCCATGCAGCTGCCTTTCCCGGATAACAGTTTCGACGGCGTTATTTCCGTTTCCGCCCTGGAGTTTGTACCGGAACTGGAGGCGGCTCTGCAGGAGGCTTACCGGGTTCTCAGGCCCGGGGGCAGGCTGGTGGTGGGGTTGATTGGCGGGGACAGCAGCTGGGGCCGTTATTACAGGGAGAAGGCGCGCCGGGACCCGGGTAGTGTTTTTAACCGGGCCCGGCTGTATAACCTGAGTGAACTGCGCCGGGCCATGCCGGGTGCCGGGGTTCGTGCCCGGGCGGTCCTTTTCACTCCGCCCGGTTTTGATTATGAGCAGGAGGAAGCGGCCTGGCAGGTAGAACGTGCTGCCGTTGCGGCAGGTCGTGAAGATGGCGGGTTTATCTGTGCGGTATCTTCCAAGATTTAGGACCCCCTCTTTGAGAAGGGGGTTATTGGTTTATTTATCAGAATATTCAGATGTCCAGTTGTTAAATATATTGTATACTTGTGTAAACCCTATTTCCGGAAACTAAAAATTTAAATATAATAACATCAAACCAGTTAAATAAAAAAACCGCAAGTTCAGGTTGTTTTCAAGCAACCTGAGTATTTTTTGTATAGCCATGTTTCTGGGGGAGGTTTCCATGGGTTTAAAGATCACCGATACTACCCTGCGCGATGGTCACCAGAGTCTTTGGGCTACCCGGATGCGCACCAAAGATATGCTGCCCATCCTGGAAAAACTGGATGCGGTGGGCTATCATTCCCTTGAAGTATGGGGCGGGGCCACTTTTGACGTGTGCATGCGTTACCTGAATGAAGACCCCTGGGAGCGCTTGCGCACCTTGAAAAAATACATCAAACGCACCCCTTTACAAATGCTTTTGCGCGGGCAGTCCCTGGTGGGATACCAGCACTATCCCGACGACGTGGTCGAAGCCTTTATCAATAAGATGGTGGAAAATGGTATTGATATCATCCGCATTTTCGATGCCTTAAACGACCTGCGCAACTTTGAAGCACCCATGCGTGTGGCTTCAAGAACGGGGGCACATATCCAGGCGGCGGTGGTTTATACCATCAGTCCGGTGCACACCACCGAACATTACGTGGAGACGGCAGTCAGCCTGGCCCAGATGGGTGCCCATTCCATCTGCATAAAGGATATGGCCGGGCTGCTTACGCCATATAAAGCTTATGAACTGGTTAAACTGATTAAAGAGCGGGTCGGCCTTCCCGTGCAGCTGCACAGTCACTACATCGGCGGCCTGGCCCTGGGGGCCTACCTCAAGGCTGCCGAGGCGGGGGTGGATGTGGTGGATACCGCCTCCGTACCCCTGGCCTTTGGTTCATCTCAGCCTCCGGTAGAAACGGTGGTGCGGGCGCTGCAGGGCACGCCGTATGATACGGGCCTGGATCTCCACCTGCTGTTTGAAATTGCTGCTTACTTTGAGGACCTGCGCAAGTCACTGGGGTACGAGCGCGGGGTGACCCGTATCAACGATATGCGGGTTTTCGAGCATCAGGTGCCCGGCGGGATGATTTCCAACCTGGTTACCCAGCTGGAGGAGCAAAAAGCCCTCCACCGCCTGCCCGAGGTGCTGGAAGAAATTCCGCGGGTAAGGGCAGAACTGGGCTACCCGCCCCTGGTTACTCCCACCAGCCAGATTGTGGGTACCCAGGCCGTGCTGAACGTTCTTACCGGGGAACGCTATAAGCTGATCCCCGGTGAGGTTCGTGCGTATGTTGAAGGGCACTACGGCCGGCCGCCGGCGCCGGTGGATCCGGAGGTGGCGAGAAAGATACTGGGGGATAAAAAACCCATAACCTGCCGCCCCGCCGACTTGCTGGAACCCAAAATGGATAAAATAAGGGAAGAGATTAAGGACCTGGCCAGGTCGGAAGAAGATTTCATTTCCTATGCCCTGTTTCCCCAGGTGGCAAGAAAATATTTTGAGAACCGTAACCGGTCCGCAGATCCTGCCGTGCCGGTTAACGGCAACCAGGGTCCCAAAACCGGTCGCAAGGAGGATGGTACCATGAACTTGCAGGAAATCAAGGAGCTGATTAAACTAATTGACCAGACGGATATTGCCGAGCTGTCTCTGGAGAGTGCAGGGGTAAGGGTGGCCATACGGAAAGCCGGTGCCCAGGGAATTATACCGGCACCGGAAAAGGAAGCACCCCCTGTACCAGTACAGGCCAGGGAAGCGGCGGCGCCGCCGGCACCGGAGCCGGAGAAGAATGTGGATACTTCCGGTCTTACCGTTATCAGGTCGCCCATGGTGGGAACTTTTTACCGGGCCCCGGCTCCGGATGCGCCGCCTTTTGTCCAGGTCGGGGATCAGGTGACGAAAGGCCAGACTTTATGTATTATTGAAGCCATGAAATTGATGAATGAAATTGAATCGGAAGTGTCCGGTGAGATTGTGGATATTCTGGTGGAAAATGGTCAACCGGTGGAGTACGGGCAGGAGCTGTTCTTGATTCGGGAAAAGTAGATGGGTAGGGAGCAGATATGTTTAAAAAAATACTGATCGCCAACCGGGGAGAAATTGCTTTGAGAATCATCCGGGCCTGCCGGGAAATGGGTATAAAAACTGTTCTGGTATACTCCGAAGCTGACCGCGATAGCCTGCCGGTGCGCATGGCCGATGAGGCTTATTGCATAGGCCCGGCCCCGGCATCCAGGAGCTATCTCAACATCACCAATATCATCAGCACGGCCATGGTTTCCGGGGCGGATGCCATTCATCCCGGTTATGGTTTCCTGGCAGAAAACGCCGGGTTTGCGGAGATTTGCGAGAGTTGCGGTTTGACTTTTATCGGGCCACCGGCTTCCGCCATGGAAAAGATGGGGGCCAAGGCTGTGGCCAGGGAAACGGTTTTAAAAGCCGGGGTGCCGGTCGTACCCGGCTCCCCCGGTGTGCTCCGGGATGTCCGGGAAGCCCTTGAAGTGGCTGAAAAAATAGGCTATCCGGTGCTGGTTAAGGCATCTGCCGGTGGTGGCGGCCGGGGTATGCGGGTGGCCCATGAACCCGAGGATTTAATCCAGGCGGTCCAGATGGCCCAGGCGGAGGCCCAGGCGGCCTTTGGCAACGCCCAGGTTTACGTGGAAAAGTATGTGGAGGAGCCCCGTCATATTGAATTTCAGATCCTGGGCGACAGGTACGGCCACATCGTTCATTTGGGAGAACGGGACTGCTCCATCCAGCGACGCAACCAGAAGATGATCGAAGAATCCCCCTCCACGGCTTTAACCCCGGAATTGCGTCAGAAGATGGGCGAAATGGCAATAAAAGCCGCCCGGGCAGTGGGTTACTATAGCGCCGGAACAGTGGAGTTTCTGCTGGATAAACACCAGAACTTTTACTTCATCGAGATGAATACCCGGATTCAGGTGGAGCACCCGGTTACCGAGATGGTTACCGGCATAGACCTGATTAAGGAACAGATACGCCTGGCAGCAGGAGAACCCCTGGGTTATAACCAGGAAGACATTCAGATCCGGGGCTGGGCCATTGAGTGCCGGATTAACGCTGAGGACCCCGCCCGCAATTTTGCTCCTTCCCCGGGGGTAATTACTGCTTACCTGCCTCCCGGGGGCCCGGGGATCCGCCTGGACAGTGCGGCCTATCCCGGGTGGAAGGTGCCTCCTCATTACGATTCCCTGATTGCCAAGCTGGTTGCCTGGGGCCAGGACCGGGAAGAGGCTATTGCCCGGATGCAGCGGGCCCTGGGCGAGTTCGTCATCGAGGGAATCAAGACCACCATTCCTTTCCACCAGCGGGTGCTGCATAACGCCTTTTTCCGCCGGGGTGAAATTTATACCAATTTCATTCAGCGCCGTATTCTGATGGGTTAACTGGTTGCGGATGGCCTTTTTATTTTGATATAATGGGGTGACCAGGGTAAAATGTGACAAATGGAGGGGGTACAAAGCTGTGGAGAATAAGGAAGTTGTGGTACGGGAAGAACAGACCGGATTGGGTTCGATCCGCATTGCCGATGAGGTGGTACGGATTATTGCCGGCCTGGCCGCCACTGAGGTTCCAGGCGTAGCTGGAATGAGCGGTGGGGTGGTTGGCGGTATAGCCGAGATGCTGGGCCGGAAGAACCTGTCCAAAGGCGTCAAGGTGGAAGTGGGCGAAAAGGAAGCGGCGGTAGATCTGTATGTTATTGTCAATTACGGCACCCGCATTCCTGATGTAGCCCTGCAGATTCAGGAGAATGTCAAGAGAGCCATAGAGGCCATGACCGGTTTAACGGTAGTGGAAATCAATGTCAATGTCCAGGGAGTGGCCTTCAGCCAGGAAGGTAAAGAGGAGGAACACCGGGTACGTTAGGGTTTCAAATGGGTCAAAGCGCCACCCGGTTAGCCGGGGGAGGGTATATTTTTGAAGGAAGGCAGCTGGCGTACCCAGGAGTATGCATTGGGAAAGTACCGTTGATTGCGGGGGTAGCCGGGCAATTAGTTCCGGCAAATGAGGGAAATATAAGCGTGGGAGGTTGCGCCTTTGATGGGGCCCTTTGACCGCGGCCTGCTGGTTATCTATACTTTTGTTATAACAGTTGCCCTGGCCTGGGCTGCCGCTGTCGCAGCCGGTTTTATCCCTCCCTACCGGATCTTGAGCTGGCTGGGCACGGTCGCCGGGCGGCCGGAAGTTGCCTTCACTTTCCTGGGGCTGTCAATTTTAGCCGGTGCCCGTCTTTTCTGGGTGGGGGTGCGCCCGCGCCGCCGCCAGGCGGTGGTTCATGAGGCAGCCCTGGGACAGGTGCGCGTTGCGCTAACTGCCATCCAGGACCTGGTGGAAAAGGTGGCCCTGGCACAAAATGGGATACGTGAGGCTACGGCCAGGGTTTACCCGGGTAAAGAGGGCATCCGTATCGGTATCCGGGTGGCGGTTACCCCGGATATAAATATTCCCGCAACTGCCGCCGTGGTGCAGGAAGAGGTAAAGAAACGGGTGCTGGAGGTTACCGGGGTGACGGTGCAGGATGTTGCCTTTACGGTTAGAAGTATATCCGCCCGTAAACCCCGGGTGGAATAAATGGGGTGTTACCAGATGGATGCATATGCCCTTGTGGAACTGTGGAGGAAACATAAAGGTAAGATTACGGGTATCATCCTGGGCCTTGCCTTTGGCTGGTTTGCCATTACCTATGGCCTGTTAAAGGCTGTATTTGTAAGCGCCTGTGTGGTTGCCGGGTACTATATCGGTAAACATCTGGATGAAAGGGTAAACTTTAAGGAGATATTTTCCCGGTTGTTTCAGGAGAGATAAACTTCAGATAACAGGAGGTAGTTTATGGGCAGGAGGCAGGCCAGGGAAGCAGCGCTACAGGTTCTCTACCAGGTGGACGTGGCCCGGATTGACCCTGAAGAAGCACTTGATTACTTACAAAAGATGGCATTTCCGGTTACTGACGATACGAAGGAAAATAACAAACCGGCTTCCTTGAGCTCAAGGGATATGCTTTTTGCTCGTGAACTGGTTACCGGCACCCTGGCCCACCTGAAAGAGTTCGACCTGATTATTTCCCGTTTGAGCCAGGACTGGCCCCTGTACCGTATGGCGGCGGTGGACCGGAATATTATGCGCCTGGCGCTTTATGAAATATTTTTCCGCGAGGACATACCCGGTAGTGTGGCGGTAAATGAGGCGGTGGAACTGGCCAAAACATTTGGGGGTACTGATTCCAGTCGTTTTGTTAACGGCATCCTGGGCCGCGTGGTAAAGGATCCGGCGGCTTTTTATCCGGTGCAAGAAGGGGGTTAAATCCCCTTTTTAATTATTTTAAGATTTGTTCATAAATAACAGCAGGCAGCAGGAATTTAACGCCCCAGCGAGAATTATTAGATAATTGTTTCATAGCGTTTTTATAAATAATATGAATAGCAGAGGGAGGGGGAGGCTTATTAATGTTCAAGATTTTGGATAAACAGGTCTTTTCTCCTGTGATCAAGCAGATGATTATTGAGGCGCCCAGGGTGGCCAGGAGATGTCAGCCGGGTCAGTTTGTTATTTTACGCATTCATGAAGAGGGTGAACGTATTCCCCTGACCATTGCGGACTTTGATCGGGAAAAGGGCACCATTACCATTGTATTCCAGGAAGTTGGCAAAACCACCAGGCAATTGGGAACACTGGAAGCGGGAGATTATATCAGGGATTTCGTAGGACCGCTGGGAACCCCTTCCCACATTGAGAATTTCGGCACGGTCATATGTGTTGGCGGCGGTGTGGGGATAGCCCCGGTATTTCCCATTGCCCGGGCGTTGAAAGAAGCGGGTAACCATGTGATCAGCATCATCGGTGCGCGGACCAGGGATCTCCTTTTCTGGGAGGACCGTATGCGGGAAGTATCCAGCGAGCTTTTTGTGACCACCGATGACGGTTCCTATGTGCGCAAGGGCTTTGTTACCGATGTTTTGAAAGAGGTAATTGAGGATCGGGGTAAGGATAACATCAACCTGGTACTGGCCATCGGTCCCCAGCCCATGATGCGGGCCTGCTGCGATGTCACCAGAGATTACGGAATTAAAACCATTGTCAGTCTGAATGCGCTGATGGTGGATGGTACGGGGATGTGTGGTTGCTGCCGGGTAACCGTGGGTGGCCAGACCAGGTTTGTTTGTGTGGATGGCCCGGAATTCGATGGCCATCAGGTGGATTTTGCTGAACTGGCTCGTCGTTCGGCCACCTTCCGGGCAGAAGAACAGCGGGCACTTGAGCGCCATACATGCCAGTGCGGATGTGGAGGTGGCAAATAATGGCCGAGAAGAAGGAAATAATCCCCAGGAAGCACCCCATGCCTTCCCAGGACCCTCTTGAGCGGATCCGGAATTTCAATGAAGTGGCCCTGGGTTATGACGAGGAAACAGCGGTGGCGGAGGCCAAACGCTGCCTGCAATGTAAAAAGGAGCCCTGCCGGCAGGGCTGCCCGGTGGAAGTGGATATTCCTGCTTTTATCAGGCTGGTAGCCCAGCGGGATTTTGCGGGCGCCATTAAAAAGATTAAGGAAAAAAATGCTCTTCCCGCCGTTTGCGGCCGGGTTTGCCCGCAGGAAAACCAGTGCGAAAAATACTGCACCCTGGGTAAGAAACACGAGCCCGTTGGTATCGGGCGGCTGGAACGTTTCTGTGCCGACTGGGAGCTGGCCCGGGGTGTACAGCCCCAGGAAGTGGCCCCGCCCACTGGTTTTAAGGTGGCGGTGGTTGGTTCCGGCCCGGCCGGCCTTACCTGTGCCGCTGACCTGGCCAAGCTCGGTCACAGGGTAACCATTTTCGAAGCTCTCCACGTTGCCGGTGGGGTGCTCATGTACGGCATTCCCGAGTTCCGTCTGCCCAAGCGGGTGGTGCAGGCAGAAATAGAAAACCTGAAAAAACTGGGAGTAGAAATTGTAACCAATGCGGTGGTGGGCAAGTTTGCCACCGTGGACGATTTGATGGAGGAAGAGGGTTTTGATGCCGTATTCATCGGTACCGGTGCCGGGCTGCCGTATTTCATGAACATTCCGGGGGAAAACTCCTGCGGTGTTTATTCCGCCAATGAATTTCTCACCAGAACAAATTTAATGAAGGCCTATCTCTTCCCCGAGTGGGATACACCCATTAAAGTGGGCAGAAAAGTAGCCGTAATTGGCGGCGGCAATGTGGCCATGGATGCGGCGCGGACCGCCCTGAGGCTGGGAGCGGAGGAATCCTGGATTGTTTACCGGCGCTCGGAAAAGGAGCTTCCTGCCCGTCACGAGGAAGTGGAGCATGCCAAGGAAGAAGGAATCAAGTTTGCCTTTTTAACAAACCCCGTGCGCATCCTGGCCGACGAGAACGGGTGGGTGAAGGGCATGGAGTGCCTGCGCTACGAGCTGGGTGAACCCGACGAGTCCGGCCGGCGGCGGCCTGTGCCCATTCCCGGTTCCGAGTTTGTTATGGAAGTGGACACGGTGGTGGTGGCCATCGGCCAGGCGCCCAACCCGCTGGTACCCAGGACCACCCGGGGCCTGGAGCTGGGTAAAAAAGGCAACATTGTGGCCGACCCGCAAACCGGGGCCACTTCCAAGCCCGGCGTGTTTGCCGGCGGCGATGTGGTAACCGGTGCTGCCACCGTCATCCTGGCCATGGGAGCGGGACGGGTTGCAGCCCGTTCCATCCATGATTACCTGATGAAGAAGAAAGCATGAATATTTGACGATAGCGGCGGTCTATCCGGCAGCCGTTGCTGACTGTGGGGTGGCCGCCGCTGCAAAAAATAAATGGGGAAGCACAGGCTGAATGCTCAGGGTATTTACTGTAAGCGAACTAAATGGTCATATCAAAAACCTCCTTGATAACGATCCGCTCTTGCTGAACCTCTGGGTAAAAGGGGAGATTTCCAACTTTAAACAGGCGGCCAGCGGACACCTGTACTTTACCCTGAAGGATGAATTCAGCACCATTAAAGCGGTGATGTTCCGTTCCCGGGGGCGTCGCCTCCTTTTTACCCCGGAAGACGGGATGTCCGTACGGGTGCGGGGTTATGTTTCCGTATATCCCCGGGACGGTACCTACCAGTTGTATGTGGAAGAAATAGAACCGGAAGGCACGGGTGCCCTTTACCTGGCCTTTGAACAGTTAAAGCACAGGCTGGAAAAGGAAGGCCTTTTTGCCCGGGAGCATAAAAAAAAGCTGCCCCTGTTACCGCGCCGCATTGGCATTGTCACCTCTCCCACGGGGGCGGTACTGCGGGATATGGTCAGAATTATCCGGCGACGCTGGCCGGGGTTGCAGATCGTGTTTGTCCCCGTGCAGGTACAGGGGGAAAGCGCTCCCCGGGAGATAGCCCGGGCCCTGTACTGGCTGAACCGTATGGAGGCCTGTGATGTAATTATTGTGGGCCGCGGGGGCGGATCCCTGGAAGAGTTATGGGCTTTCAACACCGAAGTGGTGGCCCGGAGCATTTTTGCTTCTACCATACCGGTGGTTTCCGCAGTCGGTCATGAAACCGATTTTACCATTGCCGACTGGGTGGCAGATGTACGGGCTCCTACTCCCTCGGCAGCGGCGGAAATGGTGGTTCCGGTCCGGGAGGAAATGGCCCGCTATCTCGGGGTTCTGGAAGGGCGCCTGCTGCGGGCCGTGCGGGAAAAATTGCAATTCTACCGGACGAGGCTGGATAGCTGCTGCCGGAGCAGGGTGTTCCGTTTCCCGGTGGATATTCTCTGCGGCTCCCGGGGGCAGGTGGTGGATGATTTGTACCGCCGCTTGACCCGGGCCATGGAGCAGTACCGCCAGCACCAGCAAAGCCGCCTGGCCCTGCTGTCGGGCCGCCTGCAGGCCCTGAGCCCGCTGGCCACCCTTGCCCGGGGGTACAGCATCTGTACCCGGTTGGACACGGGTATGGTGGTGCGGCAGGCCGGGGAGGTTAAACCCGGGGACAGGGTAAAGGTGGAGCTGCACCGCGGCCGGCTGAGTTGTAAGGTTGAGGAAGCTGTTATGGAGCAGGAAACTGATTAAGGAGCCGGTAATTTTTGCGTCCCGGGAAGGCTCCTGAAAACAGGTTGTAAATGGCAGGTAATAACCAGGTTTCCATACCAGGTTATTTTTAACAGAGAAAATGTAAAAGGGGGAGGCCAAATATGGCAGCGACACTTATTGATGGGAAAAAGGTAGCGGCAGAAATCAGGGAAGAAGTGAAGGCTGAAGTGGCCCGCTTGAGGGAGCAGGGTATAGTTCCCAAGCTGGCCGTGGTCCTGGCCGGTGACGATCCGGCATCCGTGGTTTATGCCCGGTCCAAGGAAAAATCCTGTTCCAATGTGGGCATTGATTTCGAGCTTTTCACCCTGCCCGGCAATGTGCCCGAGGAAGAAATCCTGGCCCTCATCGACCGTTTGAACAAGGACGACAGTGTGCACGGGATTATGATTGAACTGCCCCTGCCCAAGCACATAAACAAGCAGCGGGTGCTGGAGGCTGTATCACCGAAAAAGGACGTGGACGGCGTCCATCCCATTAACCGCGGTTACATCTTAAGCGGTGGGGATGGCTTGTTCCCCGCCACCCCCCAGAGCTGCATTGAAATCATGCTCCGCAGCGGCATCGAGATCAAGGGGAAAAATGCTGTCATAGTAGGCCGTGGCGAAACGGTCGGCAAACCTCTCATCTTTATGATGCTCAACCAGAATGCCACCGTAACCGTTTGCCATACCAAAACCGCTGATCTGGCCTACCATACCCGCCAGGCCGATATCCTTATTGCTGCTGTCGGCAAGCCCAGGATGATCAAGGCCGACATGATCAAACCCGGTGCTGTAGTGGTTGACGCGGGTATCAACCAGGTGGAGGGCGGCATTTGCGGTGACGTGGACTTTGAAAACGCCAAGGAAGTAGCCGGGGCCATTACTCCTGTGCCCGGCGGTGTGGGCAGCCTGACCACGGTATTAATTCAAAAGAACGTGTTAAAGGCCATCAGGCTGCAGGGGAAAATTTAAGGAGGTGTTCCGGATGAGTGAAATTTTTGATTCCTCTTTCCGCAAGATCCTGGCAGTGGCGGCATCGGATGCTCCCACTCCCGGCGGGGGCAGCGTTTCTGCTATGGTGGGTGCTCTGGGGGTGGCCATGACGGCCATGGTGGGAAACCTTACCGTGGGCAAGCCCAAGTTTGCAGACGTGGAACCCCAGGTCAAGGAAATTACCGGTGCGGCTTACTTTATCATGAATAAGCTGGAAAAACTGGTGGCAGCCGATATCGCCGCCTTCGGCAAGTTCATGGAAGTTTACCGGATGCCCAAAAATACTGAGGAGGAGAAAGCCAGGCGGGACGAACTGATGCAGAAGGCCTTGAAAACGGCCACTGACACTCCTATGGAGGTGGCCCGTACCCTCCTGGAGGCCCTGCAGATTACCGAGCGACTGGCCAGGATTGGCAATAAGATGGCCATCAGTGACGCGGGCGTGGCTGCCTATGTGTGTGAAGCAGCCATCAATGCAGTCCTTTTGAGTGCCGACATCAATATTCCCATGATTAAAGACGGGGATTACGTCAGGAGTATCCTGGAGGAAAAAGAAAGGATTGTTTCCGAGGCCAGACGGTTGAAGGATTCTGCTGTCGCCGTTGTCCAGGAAAGAATGAAATAAAGAACATTCTTCCTGCATTTCAGGACAGGCGGGTCCGCCGGTAACAGGCGGGCCCGCTGGCCGTTAGATACCGCCGCCTGATTATCGGGGCGGCGGTCGTTCCCCGCCGCCGGTGCTGGAGACCATGTCCCTCCGGGGAGACTGCCGCCTTTTTGGTTTCTGGTTTTGCGGCCGTATTTACCTGGCTAAAAAAACGTTACCTCGTTTAGCTTGATCCAGCCCAGCAGGTCCAGCAGATCCGCCAGTTGATCAAATAATTGCTTTTGTTCTTCCAGGGAAAGCTCTTCAATTGCCCGTACCAGTTCCTCTACCCGGGACATATTTTCACCCCCCTTACTCATACGATAACCAGGGGCGTTTACCCTGTCAATTGGCCTGTCCTGCGGGCGTACAGGTCTTTGCGCTGCCGTATGTTTGTGGTAAGATAAGGGCCAGGAGGTATGAACCATGCCCGCAACCCGGCCCCGTTACCGGGTCTATTCGGATTTTTTGAAGGAAAAATTCGGGGGCAAGGTTTACAAATTGCCCATTAACCTCCCCGGGACCTGTCCCAACCGGGACGGTACTGTCGGTACCGGCGGCTGCATTTTCTGCGACGAAGAGGGAGCGGGTTTTGAATGCCTGCCCAGCACCCTTTCGGTGGAAGAACAGCTGGCCGCCAACCGGGATTTTTTCCGCAGGCGCTACAAGGCCGATAAATTCATTGCTTACTTTCAATCTTTTACCAACACTTACCTGCCCTTTGACAATTTCCAGAAATATGTGCTGGCTGCTGCCGCAGGGGAAGATATGGTGGGCATTTCTATTTCCACGCGTCCGGACTGTATTACCGACCGGTACCTGGACTTCCTGGATGAGATAGGACAGGAGAAAAACCTGGTCATGGACATCGAGCTGGGACTGCAAACAGTTAACTACCATTCGCTGTTGCGGGTGAACCGTGGTCATACCCTGGCCGAATTTATCGACGCGGTACAGCGCATCAAGAAGAGGAAGCTGGAAATATGCGTTCACCTGATTCTCAACCTGCCCTGGGATGATCCGGTTGATGTGATTGAAAACGCCAAGATTCTTTCCGCCCTGCAGGTCCAGTATGTAAAATTGCATTCCCTCTATGTTGTCCGGGATACAGTACTGGGAGAAATGTACCAGCGCGGGGAGTTTAGCATCATTCCCCTGGAAGAATATGTGGACCGGGTGGTAACGTTTCTGGAATACCTGCACCCCGATATTGTCATTCAGCGCCTGGTGGGCCGCGGACCCTACGACCGGGTGCTCTTCTCCAACTGGGGAGTGAGCTGGTGGCAGGTGAAACAGAGAATCGAGGCCCGGCTGGAGGAACTGGATACCTGGCAGGGGCGGTTATGCGACTATTTGAATGGCCCGGCATTGCGGAAAAGGTTTCCCTGCGAACCATAGTCCGGCAAAGCGGGAAAGCACCGCATGCCGGCTACAAAAGCGAGGTATGGCCATGAAAAAACTGACCTTTGAAGAAGCGCTGGCCAGGCTGGAAGCAGTGGTACGGGAACTGGAAGAAGGACAATTACCCCTGGAAAAATCCCTGGCCCTTTTTGGGGAGGGGATTACCCTGACGCGCTTTTGCCATCAGGAGCTGGAGAAAGCGGAGGAACGAATTTCCATCCTTACCGCCGGTGATAAAGGCGAGCCGGTGTTGAAAGATTACGATCCCAGTCTGGTTGATCTGCTAAATTCCGAGAGGAAGGAGTAATATTTTGGATTTTCTAGCCGAACTGAAAGCCAGGGCAGCCCTGGTGGACCGGGCACTGGATGAATTCTTACCTCCGGAGGATGCGTACCCGCCGGTAATTCACCGGGCTATGCGCTACAGCCTTTTTGCCGGGGGTAAACGGCTCAGACCGGTACTGGTCCTGGCGGCGGCTGAAACGGTGGGTGGAGACCCGGTAAAAGTGTTGCCCGCGGCCTGTGCCCTGGAGCTGATCCACACCTATTCTTTAATCCATGATGACCTGCCGGCTATGGACAACGATGATTTCCGGCGGGGAAAGCCCACCTGTCATCGTGTTTTCGGCGAAGCGATAGCCATCCTGGCCGGAGATGCCCTGCTCACCTACGCCTTTGCTCTTCTTGCCCGGAATGCCCGGGAACAGCTGGCCCCGGTGGAGCGGGTGATACAGGTTATCGGGGAAGTAGCGGTAGCTGCCGGCACTCCCGGCCTTATCGGCGGGCAGGTGGTGGATACCCTGGCTACCGATGATACTGTAGATGCCGCCACCCTGGAATACATCCACCGCCATAAAACCGGTGCGCTGTACCGGGTATCCGTACGGGCAGGAGCCATTCTGGCCGGTGCGGGGGAAAAGCAACTGGAGGCCCTGACTGCTTATGCTGAAAATCTGGGCCTGGCTTTTCAAATCCAGGACGACATCCTGGATGTGGAGGGTGATCCGGTCAGGCTGGGCAAACCCGTGGGCAGCGATAAAAGAAATAAAAAGGCCACCTACCCTGCTTTGTTCGGGCTGGACATGGCCAGGGCCAGGGCGAAGGAAGCGGTGGAGGAAGCTCTTGCCGCCCTTGAGCTGTTTGACGAACGGGCCGGTTTTTTACGGGAGCTGGCCCGGTTTGTAGCTGCGCGGGATTTTTAGAGTTTTATGGAGATTTCAAGTGCTTAAATGACCTTTGGGCGTTTTATATGTTGGTGGCAGGCAATTGTTAACCGGGGATTCTCCTGGAGGTTAGCAGTTCCATTTGCTTTCGATTCCGGGCTTATGTTATAATGCAATTCCAGAGACAAAAATGGGATAAGTGACGCAGTATCCTAGTCAGGTATGCCTTTTTTGAAGACGGGCCTAAAAATCCGTCGCGGGCACATCGATGAAGTTCCTGGTGCTGGCTGCTGACGCCCAGTCGGGGGCTGGTACTGGGAGTTAAGGAGTGAGGGCGAGCCGCAAAGGCATGCGGGCGTGGACCCTTACTCCGCGGAGACCCAAGTGCGTGGGAAAGCTGAAATGCCGTACTATGGCTTGGGGTGTGAACCTGCACGTGGTGAAAGCTGCGTGCAGTGTAGCCTGCCTTGAGTGGCAGCGGTGGATGTCACCGGTAGCCGTTACCTTATAACCCCATGGGCCCAGGGAGAGGTAGCGGCGGACTGAAACCGTTGCTGCAAAAGAGGCTAGAAAAAGGCCATCCTGTCGAGGAAAACTCCTAGGCTGTCCGGTGAATACCGGGGCAGTACGGGGATTGCAGTGTGGTCTAAGTGGTAATCCAGCCCCGGATACGGCAACGTCCCGGAGGCAGCCCGAAGGGGGAACCGCCGGCCTGGCGACAGCCGGTGGCTGCCTGGGAAAACCTGCTGGACCTCAAGCCACAACATTTACCCGTATTGCTGTCACTTGTCCCGCGGTACCTTTTCTCTTTTCCATTACCGTATGGGGTGACTGTATTTGGGAAACAATAAATCTACCGTTTCAGGCCGGTACGTACTTGCGGTAAGTACGGCCTCTTTTTTACTGGCCATATTATTTTTTTGGCTTTCCGAGTTATTATCGGGTAAAGTTAAAAGTCTTTTTTTATCTTTTCTATTTTTAGTTATAATTATACTGATCGGCATAATGGCCGATATAGTGGGTACGGCAGTAGCTGCCGCTGAAGAATCCCCTTTCCACGCCCGGGCGGCCAAACGGGTCCGGGGGGCGAGGGAAGGGGTTTACCTGATCCGGAATGCGGACAGGGTGGCCAATATATGCAATGATGTTATAGGTGATATTGCCGGGACGGTAAGCGGTGCCCTGGGCATTGCCCTGGTTCTGCAAATCCTGCTTCACTGGAAGGGTATCAACCAGATCTTGTTGAATATGCTAGTTACCGCCTTTATTGCAGCTTTTACGGTGGGTGGCAAGGCGGCGGGAAAGCGCATAGCCATTTCCCGGGCCAATGAGGTAATTTTTCTGGCTGGCAAAGTGCTGGCAGCATTCGAGCAACTGACGAAAATTAGCCTGACCGGGAAAAAGGGGCGTGCAACACGTAAATAGGCCGGGTTTGATAAGGAAAGGTGAAAGATGAAGAAGTTGCTTGCCAAAATTAATTCTCCAGCGGATTTGCGTGCACTGGATATTAATGATTTACAGCAGCTTGCTTTTGAAATCCGGCAGGAGATTATTGAAACCGTGGCCAGGAATGGTGGCCACCTGGCTCCCAATCTGGGCGTGGTGGAACTTACCCTGGCTTTACACCGGGTTTTCCAAACCCCCCGGGATAAAATTATCTGGGATGTTGGCCACCAGTCCTATGTGCACAAGCTGGTTACCGGTCGCCGGCCGGTTTTCCATACCCTGCGCCAGTTTGGAGGTATCAGCGGCTTTCCCAGACCTCAGGAGAGTGAACATGATGCCTTCGGCACCGGGCATAGCAGTACCTCCATTTCCGCAGCTTTAGGCCTGGCGCTGGCCCGTGATCTGAAGGGGGACAATTACTCTGTAGTGGCGGTGATTGGCGACGGGGCAATGACCGGAGGCATGGCTTTTGAAGCCTTAAATCATGCCGGTCACCACAAGACAGGCCTGATCGTGGTGTTAAATGATAACGAGATGTCCATTGCCCCCAACGTGGGAGGGCTGGCCAGGTACTTGAGCCGCCTCCGTACCGATCCCATGTATTCCAGGGGTAAGGAGGAGCTGGAACAATTATTAAAACGCATCCCGGCCATCGGGCCGCGGGTAATTAAAGTGGTAGACAGGATAAAGGATTCCCTGAAATACCTGGTAGTACCGGGCATGTTTTTTGAGGAACTCGGTTTTATCTATCTGGGGCCCATTGATGGTCACGATATTCAGACCATGATCAGTGTCTTCCAGCAGGCTAAAGCCACCCGGGGCCCCGTGCTGGTGCATGTGCTTACCCGCAAAGGGCGGGGATACCGGCCGGCGGAAGAGAATGCCGGTAAATTTCACGGTATTGGTCCCTTTGAAATTAAAACGGGCCGGGTAATTAAAAAACCGGGACAGCCACCTTCCTACACCGAGGTATTTGGACGCTCACTGGTGGAACTGGCACGGCAGGATGAGCGTATAGTGGCCATTACAGCGGCCATGCCGTCGGGTACCGGCCTGGATCAATTTGCCGCTGCTTTTCCGGAAAGGTTCTTTGATGTTGGTATTGCCGAGCAGCACGCCGTTACCCTGGGGGCAGGCCTGGCTGCAGGTGGTTTGAAACCCGTGGTGGCTATATATTCAACCTTTCTGCAGAGGGCCTACGACCAGGTACTTCATGATGTTTGCCTGCAAAACCTGCCCGTTACCTTTGCCCTGGACCGGGCAGGCCTGGTCGGCGAGGATGGAGCCACCCACCACGGCGTATTTGATTTTGCTTACCTGCGTTCTATTCCCAACCTGGTGCTAATGGCCCCCGGGGATGAAAACGAACTTCGCCGCATGTTAAAGACGGCCCTGGAATATCCCGGACCGGCGGCACTGCGTTACCCGCGGAGTGCCGGTACGGGATGCCCTCTGGACGAAGAAATCCTCCCCCTGCCTGTGGGAAAGGCTCAGGTGCTGCGGGAAGGGGATGACGTAACCCTGCTGGCAGCAGGCAGCATGGTTTCCGTGGCCGGTGAGGCTGCCATGCTTTTAGAACAGCAGGGTATCCAGGCTGCGGTAATTAACGCCCGGTTTATCAAGCCCCTGGATGAAGAGTGTATCAGCCGTTATGCCCTGCGTACCAGGCGGGTAGTGACCATTGAAGAGCACGTTTTGCAGGGCGGGTTTGGCAGCGCTGTACTGGAACTGCTTGGAGACAGGGGATTGCGTAACGTCCAGGTGGTTCGCCTGGGTATACCGGATGAGTTTATCCAGCACGGTAGCCGGGAAATACTGCTGGCCCGCTGCGGCCTGACCGTGGAAGTGCTGGTTAATACCGTTATCAAGATGCTGGGAGCACACAGGAAAAAAACCAGGGTTAAAATTGGAGTGCAGTGACCATGACCATTGCCAGGCAGCGCCTGGATATGCTGCTGGTGGAGCGGGGGCTTTTCCCCAGCAGGGAAAAGGCCAGGGCAGCCATTATGGCCGGACAGGTGCGGGTTGATGGACAAACGGTGGATAAGCCGGGGCGAATGGTAAATCCTGCGAGCTGGATTGAGGTCACCGGTCGGATGCCTTACGTCAGCCGGGGCGGTTTGAAGTTGGAAAAAGCCATTCACAGTTTTCAGCTTGATTTTACCGGCCGGGTGGTTCTGGATGTAGGGGCTTCCCATGGGGGATTTACCGATTGTGCCCTGCAGCATGGTGCGCGCCTGGTTATTGCCGTGGATGTTGGCTACGGCCAGATGGCCTGGAAACTACGGAACGACCCCAGGGTGGTTCTCTTCGAGCGTACCAACATTCGCTACCTCAAAAAAAGCGAGCTGCCTTGCCTGGCGGATATTGCCGTGGTGGACGTTTCTTTTATTTCTTTAGAAAAGGTTTTACCTGTGCTGCAGGAGCTGACCACCGATAGCGCCCTGGGTGTAGCACTCATCAAACCACAGTTTGAAGCCGGCCGGGACAAGGTGGGGAAAAAAGGAGTGGTACGCGATCCGGGGGTGCATCAGGAGGTTATCTCTGCTGTTTGCCGTGTCATAAATAACCTGGGCTGGGGCGTTCGCGGCCTGGATTATTCACCAATTAAAGGGCCGGAAGGAAATATAGAGTTCTTGGTATGTTTTGATAAGAACGGTCCGGACCGGGTAGATATTCCCTCGACTATTCCGGTGGTGGTAGCCAGGGCCCACGCAGAACTGAACGGGGGCAGTTGAACAAACAGCCATTTGCCGTCCTGCCCTGGCAAAGGAGTGAGCCAATGAGAAACATCGGCTTGGTGGTTAACCTGGGCAAGCAAGAGGTTGCTCCCCTGGTAGAACAAATTATTGACTGGCTGACTGCACGGGGGTGCCGGGTGGTTATGGCCCATGATACGGCCATTGCTCTTGGCCACCCTGAAATGGGCCTTCCCCGGGAACAGCTTGTGCAGATTGCTGAAGTCATGCTGGTGCTTGGCGGTGATGGTACCCTGCTGCGCTGTGCCCGGGAAGCCGCTCCCCGGGGGATACCGCTTCTGGGAATTAATTTTGGTCACCTTGGTTTCTTAACTGAAATCGATGCTCCAGAACTCTGGCCGGGCCTGGAAAAGCTGCTGGCCGGCCGGTACAGCGTTGAGGAGCGGATGATGCTGGAGGCCAGGGTTTTACGGGGAGGCCAGACGGTTCAGCAGGTTACAGGTTTAAACGATGCGGTTATTACCAAGGGAGCCTTCGCCAGGCTTATTTTCCTGGAAACATATGTGGATGAGCATCTTGTGACGACCTACCCCGCCGATGGTTTAATTGTGGCCACTCCTACCGGTTCCACGGCTTATTCCCTATCTGCAGGTGGTCCTCTGGTTACGCCGGAGCTGGATCTGATGGTGGTTACCCCCATCTGCCCCCATTCCCTCTGGGCCAGGCCCCTGGTCATCAAAGCCACCAGCCAGGTTAAGGTGATTATCCGTTCAAAACAGGGAGAGGTCATGTTGACGGTAGATGGCCAGCAGGGTTATAAACTGGAATTCAATGATATGGTGCTCGTCCGGCAGTCGGCTCACCGGGCCCGTTTAATACGGCTGAAAAAACGCAGTTTTTTCTACCTCCTGCGTCAAAAATTGAGTGAAGGTGAACGCCTGAATGGTTTTTAAATGCGATAGTGCCGTGCAATGGGCGCAAGGTTTTATCAGTCCCGTGCTGGTACCGGGTTGTCTGGCGGTGGATGCCACTGCGGGTAACGGCCAGGATACTCTTTTTTTAGCCCGGGGTGTGGGGAGGCAGGGGAAGGTTTTTGCCTTTGATATTCAGGCCCGGGCCCTGGAGAAGACCAGGGAACAGCTGGCCGGGGCGGGCCTGCTGGACCGGGTGACTCTACTGGCTGTGGATCACCGGGAAATGTCCGCCTACGTTCCCGGCGGGGTGAAAGCGGTAATGTTTAACCTGGGCTACTTACCCGGTGGTGACCACCGGATCATTACGCGGCCCGATTCCACCCTGGAAGCCCTGAAGGCGGCACTCTCCCTGCTGGCTGCGGGGGGCCGCATTTCCCTGGTCGTCTATACTGGACATCCGGGGGCAATGGAGGAACTGAAGGCTGTGGAGGAGTTTACCCGGGATCTTCCCCCCCACCAGTATGCGGTGGTGAGGCTGTCCTTCTGGAACCGGTCTTCCAGGGCACCGGTGGTTATTCTCCTGGAAAAGGCAGGTGCTGGAAAGTGAAAGCCCGGCGGCAGAGGTTAATCCTGGAGATTATCCGCCAGCAGGTTATCGAAACCCAGGAAGAGCTGGCGGAGGCCCTGCGGGCAGCCGGGTTTCCCGTTACCCAGGCTACAGTGTCCCGGGATATCCGGGAGCTGGGGCTGATCAAGGTTCCCGCCGAGGGCGGTATTTTTCGTTATGCCGCTCCGGGTGAAGCACCTCCTTTAAAACGGGATGAACGGCTCAAGAGGCTCCTGCGCACTTCGGTACAGCTCATCGATTACAGTGAAAACCTGGTGGTGATTAAAACCCTGCCGGGTGAGGCGCAGGGCGTTGCTTCGGCCATCGATCAGGCGGCCTGGCCGGAAATCATCGGTACCGTGGCTGGCGATGATACCATTTTAGTTATAGTCAAACCCAAAAAAAAGGTTTCGGCAGTGCTGCAGCGTTTAAATGAGCTGGCCAGGGGGTGAGGACGTGCTGGTATCCCTGGATATTCAGGATTTCGGCCTTATTGACCGGCAGAGCATAGAATTCACTTCCGGGTTGAACGTACTTACCGGGGAAACGGGTGCGGGCAAGTCAATTATTGTGGAAGCCCTGCAGGTAGCGCTGGGCGGCAGGGCCTGGACGGAATTTATCCGCACCGGAAAAGATAAGGCCAGGATTACTGCAGTTTTTGAAATTCAACCGCTGGCGGCGCTTAAGGAGAAGCTGGGGACGTGGGGAATTTCGCTGGAAGAAGACGGGATGCTGGTCATGACGCGGGAATTGAGCCGCAATGGCCGCCACACCTGCCGGTTGAACGGGCAGCTGGTTCCCCTGAGCATCTTCCGGGAAGCAGGACAGCATCTTGTGGATATCCACGGGCAGCATGAGAGCCAGTCCCTTTTTAACCCCGACCGGCACAGGGACCTCCTGGACCGGTTTGCCGGGTTATGGTCCCTGCGGCAGGAAGTGGCGGAAATTTATCACCGGTGGCGTGAGCTGTCATCCCGGCTGGAAGAACTCCGCAATAACACCAGGGACCGGCTCCACCGCCAGGACTTGCTGGCCTATCAGGTGCAGGAGATTGATAACGCTCACCTTTCTGCCGGGGAAGAAGAAGCGCTGCTCCAGGAACGGATACGCCTGGCCAATGCCGAAAAGATGACCGTCCTGGCCGGTCGTTGTTATCAGGCCCTGCACGGTGGTGAGGAAGGTTTGCCGGCGGCAATGGATCTGCTGGGTCATGCCTGCCGGGACCTGGAAGAATTGTCCCGGTTCGATCCCGGGCTTACGTCGTTGAGCTCAGTTTTGCGGAACGTTTTATATCAGGTGGAGGATGTGGTGCGGGAGCTGGCCCGGTACCGGGAGGAGCTGGAATTCAACCCCGGACGCCTGCAGGAGGTGGAGGAGAGGCTTTCCCGCATCGGCGAGCTCAAGCGGAAATACGGTAACAGCGTGGAGGAGATCCTGCGTTATCGGGAACAGGCAGCAGCCGAACTGGAAACACTCACCCTGGCCGGGGAAAACATGGCGGCCCTGGAGGAGGAGGTTGAAAGGTGGGCGGAGCGCTGGCAAAGTAAAGCGCAGGAGCTTTCCCTGGCCCGCCGGGAGCAGGCCCGGTTGCTGGAAGAAGCGGTAATGCGGGAGCTGGCCGACCTGGAAATGAATAAAGTTGCCTTCCAGGTGCAATTCGAGGAGCTGAAGGAGGCCTCTGCAGCCGGGCGTGAGCGGGTGGAGTTTCTTATTTCCCCCAACCCCGGGGAACCCTTGCGCCCGCTGGCCAGAATTGCTTCCGGTGGTGAGCTGTCCCGGGTGATGCTGGCCCTGCGCGCCATCCTGGCCGGGGTGGATGAATTGCCAACCCTGGTTTTTGATGAGGTGGATGCAGGTATTGGCGGAAGGACCCTGGTGTCCGTAGCTGAAAAGCTGGCCGGCCTCGCCGGTCATCGCCAGGTGATCTGCGTTACCCATGCCCCCCAGATAGCCAGCTTTGCCCTTACCCATTTCAGCATTTTCAAGGAAGTCCGGGCCGGGCAAACCATAACCCGGGTAAAGAAACTGGATGGGGAGGAACGCCTGGGGGAACTGGCCCGCATGCTCGGCGGACATGAGGCAGATACCCTGGCCAGGGATCATGCCCGTCACCTGCTGGAACAGGCCAGATTAAAAAATGCCCGTAAAAAAAATTGTTAAAGCACTTAAATATTTATTTTTAAATTTTCAAAGCCAGAACGACATCCCAAGCCCATTTACGGGCTTTTTTGTTTTTTAAAAGCAAATAAACCATTGTCGGCACATTTAGTCAGAATAAATGACATTATCTCGGGCTATCTTAAAAATGCACATTATTATTTAAAATTTTATGCCTTATCTGGAATGGAGGTGAGGCAAAATTATCGGGGAGGCGATAAATTCTGAGCAGAAAAAGACTTGTCTTTACCATGGCTGTTTTACTTCTGATAGCGGGTTTTCTGGGTTTAAATATGACCGTTAAGGCTTTATTTATGTCCTTTGGAACAAATGTGGCCATAGGCGACCCCCTCTTACCCCGGGGATTACCCGTAAAATTCTTTAAAGTAAAAATTTTATCCGGGCAGCCCCGGATCACCTGGAATCCCGGCCAGGGTATCGTACCGGTAGCCACCGTTCCCGGAAGGGTGGATATGCAGATTAAACTTCTGGGACTTATTCCCCTGAACCATATGGTGGTCAATGTAGTGCCTGCCGTGAGGGTTGTTCCCGGCGGGCATTCCATAGGCGTCCTGCTTCATTCCCGGGGAGTTATGGTCGCAGGGCATGCCGTTATAACCGACCCGCAGGGTAACAAGCATAATCCTGCTCTGGAAGCAGGGATTTTAAACGGAGATATAATCCTGAAAATAAACGGCCGCCGGGTACAGAGCGAACAGCAGGTGCGCAGTGAAATAAGCCGGTGTGGTCAGACGGGCAGCCCGGTTACCCTGGAAATAAAACGGGGCCAGCGCGTCTTTACCACGCGGCTGAACCCGGTCTTCTGCGCGGAAACAAAAAGATATCGTATAGGGCTTTATGTGAGGGATAGTGCGGCCGGTATTGGCACCCTGACATTTTACGAACCAAAAAGTAAAAAATATGGAGCCCTCGGTCACGTGATTACCGATTTTGAAACAAACCGCCGGATCGATCTTGAAGACGGCCAGATCGTGGAGGCGGTGGTGCAGGGGATCCGTCCCGGTCGCCGGGGCCAGCCCGGTGAAAAAATCGGGTTATTTACCGGCGACGGATTGACAGGGAATATAGAAAAAAATACATCCTATGGAATTTTTGGTTCACTGCGCCAGCCCCTGGCCAACCCCCTCTACCCGCAGCCAATTCCCGTGGCCCTGGTTTACCAGGTGAAGAGGGGCCCCGCTGAGATTCTCACCGTTTTACGGGGAAATCGAATTGGTAGATATTCTGTTGAAATATTACAGGTAATGCCTCAGAACAGGTGGGAAGGTAAGGGTCTGGTGATAAAAGTTATTGATCCCGAGTTATTGCGCCAGACCGGTGGAATTATTCAGGGAATGAGTGGCAGTCCCATCATCCAGAACGGCAGGATTGTAGGTGCCGTAACCCATGTTTTTGTAAACGATCCTACCCGTGGTTATGGTGTGCTTGCCGAATGGATGATCTATGAGGCAAACTTGCTACCAAAAGATAAAAAAGTTGCTTGATCTACAGCTTTTTTCGACTAAGAACCATATTATGTTCCTAGGTAGTCATTTAGTGTCATATATTAACAAAAATAGTAAATAAATTATTTCCTTCGTTAGGAAGGAGATTTTTTTTATGCGTCGAAATTGCCTATAAATACCATTATAGAGAAAATTATTTTATTTGTTCAGGAGGCGGGATTTAATGGTGAAAAAGACCGTTAAGGTGTTAATTGCTGATGATAATCGAGAGTTTTGCGAATTACTCAAAGAATTTATCCATCAACAAGAGGATTTTGAATTAACAGGTATAGCATATAATGGATTAGAGGCCCTGGAGTTAATAAAACAGCAAAAACCCGATATTGTTGTCCTTGATATCATTATGCCTCACCTGGATGGTATTGGTGTGCTGGAGAAGTTGGGAAATACTTCGCCCCGCCCCAAGGTAATAATGCTTACTGCTTTTGGACAGGAAAGCGTAACCCAGCGGGCAGTGGAGCTGGGAGCTGATTATTATATATTAAAACCCTTTGATTTCAGTGTTCTGGCAACGCGTATCCGGCAGCTTGCCGATGGCGTTAATGTCTCCCAGTACATATCTCCAAATAAAACTAAAAATCTCGATGTGGCGGTTACGAATATCATTCATGAGATGGGCGTTCCGGCCCATATAAAGGGATATCACTACTTGCGGGATGCCATCCTGGCAGTAATTAACGAGGTCAACCTGCTGGGGGCAGTGACCAAAGAACTTTACCCCATGATTGCCCAGAAATACCAGACCACACCCAGCCGGGTGGAAAGGGCCATCCGTCATGCCATAGAGCTGGCCTGGGATAGAGGGAACGTGGAAATGATGACCAAGTTTTTCGGCTATACAATAAATTTACAGAGAGGCAAGCCCACCAATTCTGAATTTATAGCCATGGTAGCGGACAAGCTTAGACTGGAGGCTAAAGTAAGTTAAAGCAGCCGGGAACCTGACCTACGGTCAGGTTTTTTTGCGAAACAGGGCCTTTTCTTGACTGGCTGTCACAAAAACTGTAAAATGTTAGAGAAATATTAAGGCGGTGAGATTATATGCACGTCAGGGGTATTGCCCGGGTGGACAAGCGGACGAAACACCTGGTCAAGCGCCTGGGGCCTCATGAAATAGCTGTTATCAACCATCCTGAGCTGGATGATGTGGCTGCCCGTTCCCTGGTGGAAGCCCGGGTACGGGCGGTAATTAATGCTGCCCCCTCTTTGAGCGATAAATATCCCAATCATGGTCCCCTGACTCTGGTCCAGGCAGGTATAATCCTGGTGGATAATGCCGGGGAGGGGATTATGGAACTGGTGGCGGAAGGGCAGGAAGTGGAGATTGTTGATGGCGTGATTTTCTGCCAGGGCCGCCAGGTGGCCTCCGGTCATATTCTCACTGCCGAGGAAATCAAACAAAAAATGGCACTGGCCCAGAAAAATATGGGCAATGTCCTTTCCCGTTTTGTGGAAAATACCCTGGAACATGCTCGCCACGAAATGAGCCTGATCAAGGGCGAGTACCAGCGGCCCTCTTTGCGTACTTCCTTCAAGGGAAGGCACGTGCTAATTGTGGTGCGGGGGCATAACTATAAGGAAGATCTCAGGGCCATTAAGTCTTACATTGATGAAATGCACCCGGTGCTGGTGGGCGTGGATGGGGGCGCCGACGCCCTGATCGAGTTTGGCTACCAGCCCGACGTCATCGTGGGGGATATGGACAGCGTTTCGGATAAAACCCTTCGTTCAGGGGCGGAGCTGGTGGTGCATGCCTATCCTGACGGTCGCGCTCCCGGGTTGCAGCGGATACAGCAACTGGGGTTAAAGGCGGCAATTTTTGCTGCTCCCGGGACCAGCGAGGATATAGCCATGCTCCTGGCGTATGACGGGGGAGCGGAATTAATAGTGGCGGTAGGTACCCATTTTTGTGTGGAGGACTTTTTGGAAAAAGGACGGCAGGGCATGGGGAGCACTTTTCTGGTGCGCCTGAAGGTGGGGTCGGTACTGGTTGATGCCAAAGGAGTGAGCAAGCTTTACCGCAATCGTCTCAAAGCCAGGTACCTGGCCCAGATTGTTCTCGCGGCCCTTTTACCCGCCGGCGTGGTTATTATTATTTCCCCGGCGACCAGGGAGCTTTTGCGCCTTTTATATATCCAGTTCCGCCTGTTGCTGGGGATATAGGTTGGTGGGATGATGATAATAGATTTAAAATATCATATTGCTTCCCTGGTGGCCGTTTTTCTTGCCCTGGGGATTGGCATACTGGTGGGCAGTACCCTGCTCGGGAATGATGCTTTAACCCGCCAGCAAAAGCAACTGGCGGATAAACTCATGTTGCAAATGGAGCAGCTCCGGGAAAAAAACGAAGCGGTGGAAGCACGGGCCAGTGCCCTGGAAATGGACAACGAAAGGCAAAAACAGTTCGAAAAGCAGGTGCTGCCGGTTCTGGTACGCGAGCGTTTGAGCGGCTACCGGCTGGCCATTATCGAAACAAACAGTTATGGATTTCCCGATGATCTTATTGCCACCCTGCGCCTGGCCGGGGCTGAGGTGCAGTCCATTACCACGGTGTTGAATGGTTTTTATATAGATGGCAACAGGCAGGCACTGGAGAAAAAACTGGGCTGGAGTAACCTGACTGATGAGCAACTGACCACCCGCCTGGCTGCGGAAATTGCCCGGGGACTGGTTAAAGGAAAGAATAAGGCAATGGAGGTCCTGGTGGAGGAGGATCTGCTTAAAATCAGCGGGAATTATGGAGTTCCCCTGGATGGTGTGATTATCATCGGCGGCAGCCAGGATCGCAAAATGGTCAGGGTTCAGGCCCTGGATTTGCCCCTGATCGATACTCTCTTGCAATACAAAGTGCCTGTCTACGGCGTGGAAGAAACCGGTGTCCTTTACTCCTATATGCAGGACTACCAGAAAAAACGCATTACTACTGTGGATAATATTGATACCATTCCCGGTCAGGTGGCTCTGGTATATGCGCTTACGGGCAAGCCGGGGCATTATGGCGTTAAACCTACCGCCCAGAAGTTTCTGCCCGAACTGGACGAAGGGGGACAGCCTGCTGATGGAAAAGGAACCAGCGGTATCGGTACTGATTCCCGCCTATAATGAGGCTGGACGGATCGGGGATACGTTGGAGGCTGTTTTATCCATTCCCGAGGTGGCGGAGGTGGTGGTGGTTGATGATGGTTCCACCGATGCCACGGCCGAAATAGCCCGGGCCTGCGGTGCCCGGGTAATCAGTCTTGAGCGCAACAGGGGCAAAGGTGAAGCTTTAAACCGGGGAGTGCCCCTCTGCACCCGGGATGTTATCCTGCTTATAGATGCCGACCTGGGAGCCAGTGCCGTGCAGGCCAGGAAGTTGCTGCTCCCCATCCTGGAAGACGAGGCCGATATGACGGTGGCCTGCTTCCCGGCAGCCAGGCGCAGGGGTGGATTCGGCCTGGTCAAGGGCCTGGCCCGGGCCGGGATCCGGTGGTATACGGGCCTGGTTATGGATGCCCCTTTGTCCGGGCAGCGGGCCCTGAAGCGGGAAGTGCTGCAGCATTTGCTGCCCTTTGCTTCCGGCTTCGGGGTGGAAGTGGGTATGACCATTAAAGCAGCCCGCCTGGGTTTCCGGGTCCGGGAAATTCCCGTGGTTATGACCCACCGGGAAACCGGGAGAGATTTAAAAGGATTTATCCACCGGGGAAAGCAATTCTGGCATGTGGCCAGGGTTCTCTGGCAGGCCAGAGGTTAGTTATAATAATGTCGTTGTAATATACCCTGGTCCATGGCGCGAGGTGTTTTTATGCCCTTGCAGATCACGGCTTTTTCATTTCCGGCTGCCCTGGTTATTACCATTTTTCTGGGAGCCATGTTCACCCGTCTTTTCCTGCCGGGGCTGATGGGGATGATTGTGGAAGCGGGTTTTGTACGCCCGAATTTCAGGGGTGAGGTTATTCCCCTGGGTGTGGGCCTGGTTTTTTCCCTGGCCACCGTGGCTTGTATAGTGATTCTCTACCCGTTTTTGCCGGGTCAGCTCCAGTTTTCCGCCCTGGCTTTTTCCCTGGCCCTGGTTGCCTTCACCTGCCTGGGGCTGGTGGATGATGTGTGGGGCTCCCGCAGGGACAGCGGTTTGAAAGGGCACCTGCGCAACCTCCTGCAGGGAAGGCTGACCACCGGAGCCCTCAAGGCCCTGGCCGGTGGAGGGGTAAGCCTTTTTCTGGCCACAGCAACCGGTCCCCTGGCCTGGGTACCGGTTAATGCTTTAACCCTGGCCCTGTCCGTAAATACCATCAACCTGCTGGATTTGCGTCCCGGCCGGGCGGGAAAGGGTTTTCTTCTGGGTTCCATCCTCCTGTTTGCCGCTGGCTGGGGACAGTGGTCGCTGGCATTCCTGGGCGCACTGGCGGGCAGCGTTATGGCCTACCTCACCGTGGATTTGAAGGCCAGGGCAATGATGGGGGATACGGGAGCAAACGCCCTGGGTGCCGCTCTGGGGCTTACGGCAATATGGGTATTGCCGGATGGTGTTAAGCTGGTTTATCTGGGGCTGCTCATTGTACTGCATGTGGTGGCCGAAAAATATTCTCTCACCGCCCTCATAGCCCGCAGCCCGCTGCTGGATCGCCTGGACCGGTGGGGCAGTGACCGGGAGTAAGCGGGGGTGAGCATTTTTTGTTACAGGGGGTAGGAGAAACGTTATTGCTGTCGAATTGTTTTGCATGGGGTGGTCCCTGATGGGCGCGGAGATGAAGAGAATAACCATTTTCACCGGCCACCTGGGGAGCGGAAAGACCGAACTGGCCATTAATTTTGCCCTTTCCCTGAAGGAACGGGGTTTACCCGCATCCATAGTCGACCTTGATGTGGTAAACCCTTATTTTCGTACCCGTCTGATAAAGGAAAAACTGGAGCAGCTGGGTTTAACTGTAATTTGCCCCCGGGGTGAGTGGATGAGGGCAGATTTACCGGCTCTACCTCCGGACATCCTTGGGGTACTGGAGGATCCGGCCCGGTACGGGGTTTTTGACGTGGGTGGTGATGATGTGGGGGCAACTGTTCTGGGGAGATTCAGGCCCCTGCTGCCTCCCGATGATTACCACCTGTGGCTGGTGGTTAACGCCTGCCGCCCTTTTACCAGGAGTAAGGACGATATTATCAAAATGCTGAAAAGTATCGAAAAAGCCTGCCGCCTGCAGGTGACGGGGCTGGTGAGTAATACCAATCTGGGGGCAGCTACTGGCTGGCAGACCATCCTGGAAGGGCACCAGGTGGTGCAGGATGCGGCCCGCCTTTTAAACCTGCCGGTGGTTATGGTGGCGGCGCGCCGGGATTTGGTGGAGAAGCTGCGGGCTCACCTTCCACCCGGATTTCCTGTGTTTGCATTAAATCTTTTCATGCAGGCTCCGTGGCAGGAGATGTAAGGTATTAGGAGGGAGATCTTTGGCTAGCGCACGGGTTACATTTAGGGAAGAACGCTGTAAGGGATGCGGACTTTGTGTTATTTTTTGCCCGAAGGGTATCATAGCCCTGGCCGAACATATCAACGGCATGGGGTTTCACCCGGCTACTGTTAAGGATCAGAGCAAATGCACCGGGTGTGCCACCTGCGCTCGCATGTGCCCTGATCTGGTGATTGAGGTGGAAAGGGAGGTGACCCGCGTTGGCTAAGGTTCTGATGAAAGGAAACGAAGCTATCGGGGAGGGTGCGGTCAGGGCAGGCTGCCGCTATTTTTTCGGTTATCCCATTACACCCCAGAGTGAACTGCCCCATTATCTGGCCAAACGCCTGCCGGAGGTGGGTGGGGTTTACCTGCAGTCGGAAAGTGAAACGGCTGCCATTAATATGGTCTATGGGGCTGCCGGGGCGGGTGCCCGGGTAATGACCTCTTCGTCCGGCCCCGGTATCAGCTTGATGCAGGAAGGCATTTCCTACCTGGCCGGGGCAGAATTGCCCTGTGTTATTGTAAACATGATCCGGGGTGGCCCGGGCCTGGGCAATATTGCTCCTGCCCAATCGGATTACTTTCAGGCCACCAGGGGCGGTGGTCACGGGGATTACCGGGTGATAGTTCTGGCCCCCGCTTCGGTGCAGGAGATCATTGATTTGATGCGACTGGCCTTTGACCTGGCGGACCGGTACCGCAATCCGGTGATGGTAGCAGGTGACGGCATCCTGGGACAGATGATGGAGCCGGTGGAGCTGGGAGAGGAAGAAGATGTTCAAATTCCCCCCCGGCCATGGGCGGCCGCCGGGCGGATGGGAGGAGAAAAAAAATTAATTAATTCCCTGTATATTGTTCCTGAAGAGCTGGAGCAGCATAACCTGAAACTGGCCCGGAAATACGCCTTGATTGCCAGTAAGGAACAGCGCTGGGAGGAATACCGTCTGGATGGGGCAAGACTGGTGCTGGTGGCCTTTGGAACTGTTGCCCGCATCTGTAAAGCGGTGGTGGACCGTTGCCGGGAAGAGGGTCTGGCGGTCGGGCTCATCCGGCCCATTACCCTGTGGCCCTATCCCCAGAAGGCATTCGAACCGCTGATGGGGAAAGTGGACAGCTTCCTGGTTGTGGAAATGAGCCTGGGGCAGATGGTGGAGGATGTGCGCCTGGCCGTAAATGGCCGTCACCCGGTACATTTCTACGGTCGCTGCGGCGGTATGCTTCCCGTGGCGGCAGATGTGGTTCAGGAAGTGAAAAAACTGTATGGGGGGGAAGGCAATTGATGAAAAAAGTTTTTACCAGGCCCCGGTCGTTGAAGGATATCCCCACCCATTACTGTCCCGGATGCACCCATGGTATTGTCCACCGCCTGGTGGCCGAGGTAATTGATGAGCTGGAGATTTTTGACCGTACCATAGGTGTGGCTCCGGTGGGATGTTCGGTTTTTGCTTATAATTACTTTGATTGCGATATGTTTCAGGCTTCCCACGGCCGTGCCCCGGCCGTAGCCACGGGAATCAAGCGGGTTCTGCCCGACCGGGTGGTCTTCACCTATCAGGGAGATGGTGACCTGGCGGCCATTGGAACGGGGGAGATCGTTCATGCCGCGGCCCGGGGAGAGAAATTTACAGTAATTTTTATTAATAACGCCATTTATGCCATGACGGGGGGCCAGATGGCTCCCACCACACTGCTGGGCCAGAAGACCACCACCACTCCTTACGGCCGGGATAAGGATATCAACGGCTACCCGGTAAAGATATCGGAAATGCTCAGCGTGCTGGATGGTACGGCCTACGTGGCCAGGGTATCCGTCCATGATCCGGCCCATGTGATCAAGGCCAGAAAGGCCATCAAACGGGCCTTCGAAGTGCAACTGGCCGGCCTTGGCTTTTCCCTGGTCGAGGTGCTCTCTGCGTGCCCCACTAACTGGGGATTATCCCCGGCGGAGGCCTTGAAATGGCTGGCTGAAAATATGATTCCCTACTATCCCCTGGGAGAATACAAGAAACCTGCGGAGGTTGGTTAAAATGTATGAGGCGATTTTAATTGCCGGCTTCGGAGGACAGGGGGTCCTATCTACAGGACAGCTCCTGGCTTATGCCGGCATGCTGGAAGGTAAGCACGTATCCTGGATACCCTCCTACGGTCCTGAGATGCGGGGCGGGACGGCCAATTGCGGCGTGACCATTTCCGATTCACCCATCAGTTCTCCGGTGGTTAGCGAACCCACTTCTCTAATTGTGATGAACCGCCCTTCCCTGGAGAAATTTGAGGAAAGTGTGGTTCCCGGGGGATTGCTTCTGGTCAACAGCTCCCTTATTGATATCAAGGCTACCCGTAAGGATATCCGGGTATATTATATACCGGCCAATGAACTGGCCGAAGAGCTGGGCGATGCCAGGGTTGCCGGCAACGTTATTCTGGGAGCATTGCTGGAACTGACGGGAGTTGTTTCCCTGGACGCGGTGGAAAAATCGCTGCGGGAAGTTCTACCCGCGCACCGGCACAAGCTTATTCCCCTCAACCGCCGGGCGCTGGAAACGGGTGCCGCCCTGGTCCGGCGTTCAACCGCCGTCCGGGCGGGGTAAGTGGCTGCTGGCGAAATCAATTATGGAGGGGTACTGATGGTTAATCGGGACAGGATCCTGGCCGAGTTCCTCGAACTGGTTCAGGTGGACAGTGTCAGCGGGCAGGAAAGGGCAATGGCGGACCTGCTGGCGGCCCGTTTGCAAGAACTGGGGCTGGAAGTAGAAGAGGACCGGGCCGGGGCCGAAACGGGAGGAGAAGCCGGTAACCTGATTGCCACCCTGCCGGCCCGGGGTCCGGAACGCCCCCTTTTGCTGGTAGCGCACATGGATACTGTGGAACCGGGCCGGGGCATTAAGCCGGTGGTGGAGAACGGGATTGTCCGTTCGGCCGGGAATACCATCCTGGGGGGCGATGACAAGGCCGGCATAGCGGCCATTTTAGAGGTGCTCCGGGTTATCGTGGAGCAAGAGCTTGCCCACGGCGGGCTGGAAGTGGTGTTTACCATCGGGGAAGAGGTGGGCCTTTTAGGGGCCAAACACCTGGATACCGGCCGGTTGCGTTCCTCGATGGGCTATGTTCTGGATTCCAGCGGACCGGCGGGAACCATAGTGGTGCAGGCTCCCACCCAGGATAAGATCGAGGCGGTTATCCATGGCCGGGCAGCCCATGCGGGGATTAATCCGGAGGATGGAATTAACGCTATTGCGGTGGCCGCCCATGCCGTGTCTCGCATGCAACTGGGGCGTATAGATGAAGAAACCACGGCCAACATCGGGGTAATCTCCGGGGGCAAGGCCACCAACATTGTTCCCGCTTACTGCCGCCTGGAAGGGGAAACCAGGAGCCTGGACGGGGGCAAGTGCCGTGCCCAAACGGCGGCCATGGTGGAGGTCCTCGAAAAAACAGCGGCCCAATTTCATGCCCGGGTGGAGATAACCACCACCACCCTTTACCCCGAGTTCAAACTGGATGAATCCCATCCTGCCGTTGTGCTGGCGAAAAAAGCGGCGGAAAGGCTGGGCCTGGTCCCGCAGCTTATTAAGACCGGCGGGGGCAGTGACGCCAACATTTTGAATTCCCGGGGCATAACCTGTGTCAACCTGGGAATTGCCATGCAAAAGGTCCATACCACCGAGGAATTCATCCGGGTGGAGGATCTGGCTACCAATGCCCGTTATCTCCTGGAAATCATCCGGATGATGACGGCATAGCTACAGGGGCGGGAGGAAAATGATCCGCATACGTACGGGGGAAGTTTTAGCAATTCAGGACAGGCGGCCGGGTCTGACGGAAATCCTGGTCAGGGTGGAAGGTAAGGAAGAGCGGGCCATCAATTATGACCTCCTCACCGGTCCGGTAAAACCGGGGGATATGGTGGTGCTTAATACCACCGCTGTCTATAAAAAGCTGGGTACCGGAGGTACCCATTTTGTTATGGCCAACCTGGCCAGCCCGGTACGTGATGTTTCCCCGCGGGGACATATTATGAAAGCCCGCTATACCCCCTCCCAGGTTAAAGTGCTGGCTGTGGAAGAGGAAGATCATCCCGGAAGCAGCAGCTTCAGGGCGGCCGATTCCCTGGACGGTATTCCGGTGGTTATAGCTTCCCTGCACAGCATGATTGCTCCGGCAGCGGCGGTAATTCACTGGATCACCCGTGGCAGGGCCCGGGTGGTCTATGTAATGACCGATGGAGGTGCCCTGCCCCTTCCTTTGAGCCGCCTGGTATTTCAACTGAAGGAAAAACAGCTCCTGGCGGCTACTGTGACCTGCGGCCACGCTTTTGGCGGCGATTATGAAGCCGTTACGGTATACAGCGGTTTGCTGGCTGCCCGGAGTGTAGCCCGGGCGGATATTATTATTGCGGCCATGGGTCCCGGTATTACCGGCACATCTTCCACTTTTGGCTTTACCGGGCTGGAACAGGGGGAGCTGGTCAATGCCGTACATATCCTGAAAGGACAGCCGGTAGCGGTGCCACGCCTCAGTTTTGCCGACAGCCGTGAACGCCACCGGGGATTGAGCCACCATACCAGGACCGCCCTGGGCCGGGTGGCCCTCGTTCCCTGTACCGTTCCCCTGCCTGTCCTGGGGGATGAAAAGCGCGCCCTGGTGTGGCGGCAGCTCCGGGAGAGCGGTATCCTGGACAGGCACCGGGTGGTCGTTGTGGAAGAAAACCCCACCCGGGAAGCCCTGCGGAGTTACGGGATCAACGTTACCACCATGGGACGGGATATGGATGAGGACCCGGAATTCTTCCTTGCCGCGGGGGCAGCGGGGGCTTATGCCGCCGGACTGTTTTTAAAAAATGCCGCCTCAATGCAGGGAAGCCCTGAGTGTGGTGTGCGGCGTATTCCCGGAGTATGGCAGTAATCATTCTTACCTTACCCACCAGCACAAAACCCTGTTTGCTGAAAAAAATTTGCACCGGCTTTGCCTCCTTCTGACTGCCTCGGGGCGGCTTCCCTTCACCGTTTTGTGCCGGGGCCGGCTGAACTGCGGCGTTGCGGTTTTCACGTCCGGCCCGGCGGGACAGCCGCCCTTCTGGTTTTCTGGCCCGGCAACAGTATCCTGCAACAGGGTACTGTTGAGTTTAAATATATGCCCGGGTATTTAATGGTATAACACAGCTCGAGGTGAGATCTTGGTACCCGTAGTAATCCTTACCGCTAACGCCAGTGGAGCTGCCTGGGCCGGAAAACAGGGCCTGGTGGTCCTGGTGGTGGATGTTATTGACATGTCCACCAGCCTGGAAGCAGCGCTGGATGAGGGTGCGGCGGCGGTTCTGGGAGCCAGCCCGGATGCAGCTGTCCCCCCGGTTCCCGTTGATCCCCTGGGGGTAGGCCGGCTGGCAGGAGAGAAGGCCCGGGAGCTGAATACCGGTGTGGTGGTGATAGCCGAGCCGCGCACCGGGCCCGAGGAGCGCCGCCGGGGGGCCGTTAAAAAGGTTCTCGGTGGCATTGCTGCCGCCGGTGCCAGGCTTGAGGCTGTAATACCCAATCTGGGTGCCGCTGTTGCTGAACTGGCTGACTTCAAAGGAAAGGTGGTGGTGGCAGCCACCGGCTCGGGGGGAGTAGCTTTTGACGCTGCATTAACGGCCGGGGCGCCGGCTGTAATGGCGGGAACGGTGGCCCGGACACGTCACAAGAAAGGCAGGGATCCGGCGATGGCAGCTGCCAGGCGCACCGTAGCAGCCGCCAGAAGCCTGGGTCGGGGTGTTGCCGTGGTTGCCGCCAGCAGCAATTCAGTGGAGGACCTGCTTGCTGCCCGCTACATTTATGACCTTATCCTCGAGCTTTTTTAATTTTCCCCTTCCCCAATCATATACTCCCTTTTCCTGCCATATATATGAGCATGGACAGGTTTGAAGGGAGGGGGAGTTTTGTTCGATGTTTTCCGCCATTCCCTGCGCAGCAACTGGCCCCTTTGCCTGCTGGTATTAATTTTTTTTCTTCTGGGTCTGGTTTGTGGTGCCCTGAACCTCAACTTCCTTTCCCCGGAACAGCTCCAGGAACTTCACGATTACATAGATACATTTATTAAAGAGGCCCGGAATCTAAACCTGGAAGCGGGCCGGGTAGCCTGGGAGGCCATGTACGGCAAGATGCTCGCCGTGGCCGTTCTGTATCTTTTGGGCTTGACGTTTATCGGCATTCCGGTTATTCTTGCTCTTATTTTTTTAAAAGGTTTTGCCCTGGGTTTTACCATCGCCTATCTCAATTATCACCTGGCCTGGAGCGGGTTGCTCCTGGTTCTGGCCTGTATAATCCCGCAGCACGTGCTTTACCTGCCCGCCCTGTTTGTGGCTACGGTAGCTTCTCTTTCTTTTGCCGTTGTGCTCTTTCCCCGTCCCACCAGTACCTGGAGCAGGATCTGGGGTTCCTTCGCCCGTTATACGGCCGTGATGATGGTGGCTCTTGCCGTGGCGGTAGGAGCGGGACTGGTAGAAGCTTTTCTAACCCCCTGGCTGGCCAGGATGGTTGCCGGGATCCTGAATTAAAGAAGGCGAGGGAGGGGAACCGGAAAGATGATGGTTATTATATTTCTAAAATCGTTGAAGCGCAAAATTATGTTCTGCCTGCGTATGCTGGTGGTCCTGGCCATCCTTGCCGTACTCTGCGGGCATATTTACAGCCTGATAAGATCGGGGGGTGCGCTGGACCAGCCCCGGTCCACTTCCCCCGGTACTTCCGTTTACAATCCCACACTTGGTCCCATTGATGCAGGCCGGGGCACGTTTATGGACCGGCTGTTTGATTATCTGCAGGAATATTACCGGGGAAAACATGGTCGTTGATACCTGCTTAAAATTTTAAAAAATAGAAGAAAGGAATTGGTTTTCTTTTGGAGAAAAGTATTTTATGCGACGGCGGTGTTTTGCCCGAGTTCCAGAAAGTGCCGCTGGATTTTATTAACAAATTGTTCTAGTGGAGGGATTTATTTTTGCCAGCCAGGGTTTTCTTGGCCGATATGCGGGCCAAACAGAAGGAAAATCTCCTGGACAAGGTGGAGAAGCTTTTCCGGCAGGCAGGCATGGAAAAGCTTATTGCCCCCAGGGATCTGGTGGCCTTTAAAATTCATTTCGGTGAGCGGGGCAATACGGGATATATACGGCCCCAGTTTATCCGCCGCCTGGTGGACAGGGTTAAAGAGCTGGGGGGGAAGCCCTTTCTTACCGATGCCAACACCCTGTATGTGGGCAGCCGTTCAAATGCGGTGGATCACCTGCAAACAGCCATTGAGAACGGTTTTGCCTATGCCGTGGTCGGAGCCCCCCTGGTCATTGCCGACGGGTTGACGGGCAAGGATTACATTAACGTGCCGGTTAATTTAAAGCATTTTAAAGAAGTAAAAATTGGCAGTGCCCTTGTTCATGCAGATGCCCTTCTGGTGGTAAGCCATTTCAAGTGTCATGAACTGACCGGTTTCGGCGGTGCTCTCAAAAATATCGGGATGGGGTCGGGTGCGCGCAGCGGAAAGCAGATGATGCATTCAGATGTCCTGCCCGATGTGAACCCTGAAAAGTGTGAGGGTTGTGCCAGGTGTACCCGCTGGTGCCCGGCAGGGGCCATTACCCTGTCCAGGGAAACTAAAAAGGCAGTTATCGATCATGAAAAGTGCATTGGCTGCGGGGAATGTACGGTTACCTGCCCTGTAGAAGCCATAGACATTAACTGGAAGACGGAGCCGGAGGCAATCCAGGAAAAAATTGTGGAATATGCTGCCGGGGTGCTGCAAAATAAAAAGGGGAAAGCCGGCTTCATCAACTTCGTAACCAATGTGTCGCCTGAATGTGACTGCGTAAGCTGGACCGACGCACCCATTGTGCGGGATATCGGTATCCTGGCTTCACTGGATCCGGTGGCGCTGGATCAGGCCTGTGCCGATCTGGTTAACGGGGAGAAGGTTTTGCCCGGCTCCCGTTTGGAGGGACGGGAGGTGCAGGATGTATTCCGTGCCCTGTGGCCCCGGGCAGCCTGGGAGCGCCAGCTAACCTACGGGGAAGAAATTGGTCTGGGTACCCGTGAATATGAACTGATAAAAATTTAATGCCTTTAAATGTTCCTGGAACCTTCCCCCTTCTGGTAACGTCTATAGGGATATAAGTGATTAACTTTTAAGATACCAGTGCGGGGAAGGGATCATTTATGGATCAAAAAATCTCTCTGGGCCTGCTGGCAGTGCTGCTCCTGATTATGCTTTTCATTTTGGCGTTAATGCACTCACCGTACCCACCTTTAGAGGATTCCGCGGCCGGTGGGTTGATGCAGGGTATGCTTACCTTCAGGCTCATGATGTGCTGATGTTTGGATACCCGTCCACAGGAACTCTGGTTTTAAGCCAGAGTCCTTTTTGTTTGGGAAACAAGAAGGATTAAAGGACCAGTCGTGGAAATAACAAGGATTAAAAGTTTATACGGGAGCGATAGGCTTTGGAAGATCTGGTTGATGCCTTCATTCATTATCTGGCGGTGGAAAAGGGGCTGGCTCGAAACACTACCAGTTCTTACCGGTTCGATTTGAACCAGTACTGGTTATTCTGCCAGGCCCAGCAGCTGGATCCCCTGAAGGAAGGTCGCGGTGCCGTGATGGCATACCTGCTCAAGTTGAAAAAAGACGGGCGGGCTCCCTCAACTGTATCCCGGCACCTGGCGGCCTTAAAGTCATTTTACCGTTTTCTGGTGCAGGAAGGGGTGATATCCGCCGATCCTACAGCAAATCTGGAGTCGCCCCGCCTGGCCCAGCGGCTGCCGAGGGTTTTAACTCCGGAAGAGGTAGACAGGCTCCTGGCGCAGCCCCGTACCTCCTCGGCTGCCGGCCTGAGAGATAAAGCCATGCTGGAACTGCTCTATGCCACCGGCCTGCGGGTAAGCGAGCTGATCTCTCTGGATCTGGCCGATGTTAATCTGGAGCATGGTTTCGTGCGCTGTTTTGGCAAGGGTTCTAAAGAACGCATAATACCCCTGGGTTCCGTAGCTGCCTTTTATGTATCCGAATACCTCAAACGGGCCAGGGCAAAACTAACCAGGGGCCGCAGTACCCCGGCCCTTTTTATCAACCAGCAGGGGCACCGCCTCACCCGTCAGGGTTTCTGGAAAATAATCAAGAAGTATGCCCGCCAGGGACGCATCACCAAGGTTATCACTCCCCATACTTTACGACATTCCTTTGCCACCCATTTATTGGAAAACGGTGCCGATCTGCGGTCGGTTCAGGAACTCCTCGGTCACGCTGATATTGCCACCACGCAAATATACACCCATTTAACCCGTACCAGGTTGCGGGAGATTTACGATCGCGCCCATCCCCGGGCGCAACGGCAGCAGAAATAAAAGGAGCTGGTTCATTTGCAGGCCATCATCAACCGGCTTACCCTCATTGTTCTTGATAGTGTGGGTATCGGAGAACTTCCCGATGCCGAAAGATATGGAGATAGAGGAAGCAACACTCTGGCCAATACTGCCCGGGCGGTAGGTGGGCTCAACCTGCCCAACCTGGGCCGCCTGGGCCTGGGAAATATCCTGGCAATTGAAGGAGTTCCGCCGGTGAAGCAACCCCTGGCTGCTTACGGGCGGATGGCCGAGGCTTCGGCGGGCAAGGATACCACTACCGGTCACTGGGAAATTGCCGGCTTGCTGTTGGAGCGCCCTTTTCCCGTTTATCCCCACGGCTTTCCCCCGGAAATAATTGAGCCCTTTGAGAAACGCATTGGCCGGCCCGTTCTGGGCAACAGGGCGGCTTCGGGTACAGCCATCATTGAAGAACTGGGAGAGGAGCACATCAGGACCGGGTATCCCATAGTTTATACTTCCGCCGATAGTGTCTTTCAAATTGCCGCCCACGAGGAAGTTATCCCGGTGGATGAGTTATACCGGATGTGCCGGGTGGCCAGGGAGCTGCTCACCGGTCCCCATGCCGTGGGCCGGGTTATAGCCCGGCCCTTTGTGGGAACACCCGGTGCTTTTAAACGGACCGACAGGCGGCGGGATTTTTCCCTTCCCCCGCCTGCACCAACCGTTCTCGATTTGCTTACCCAAAATGGCTATCCCGTCCTGGCCGTGGGCAAAATTGAGGATATCTTTGCAGGCCGGGGCATTACCGAAGCAATACATACTAAAGATAATATGGACGGGGTTGACCGGACCATTGCCTGTATGCGGCGCCTGGAACGAGGGCTGATTTTTACCAACCTGGTAGATTTTGATATGTTATACGGTCACCGCAACAATCCCCGGGGATATGCCGCGGCCCTGGAGGCTTTTGACCGGCGGCTTCCGGAAATTTTAAGTGCGGTCAGGGCCGATGAAGTTTTGATTATTACCGCCGATCACGGCTGCGATCCCACCACCAGCAGTACGGATCACAGCCGGGAATATGTACCCCTTCTGGTTTACGGCCCCCTGGTTGAGCCGGGAGTAAATCTGGGAACCCGGAGCACTTTCAGCGACGTGGCGGCCTCCGTGGCCGAGTTTTTCGGGCTTTCCTATCCCCGGGGAACCAGTTTCGTCCGGGAAGTGGTTATCCGGTAGCACCGGCACCGTCAGGAAAATTATTCTGAGGTGAAAATCATGCGCATGTACGATATAATCCTGAAAAAACGCCAGGGATTGGAACTATCCACGGAAGAAATCAATTTTTTTATCCGGGGATATACGGCCGGGGAGATACCCGATTACCAGGCTGCGGCGTTGTTAATGGCTATTTTCTTTCAGGGTCTGAATTTCCGGGAGACGGCTGACCTTACCGTGGCCATGGCCGGGTCGGGCGATCAGGTAGACCTCTCAGGAATTCCCGGTTGCAAGGTGGATAAACACAGTACCGGCGGTGTAGGGGATAAAACTACCCTGGTGCTGGCTCCGCTGGTAGCCGCTGCGGGGGTGCCCGTGGCCAAAATGTCCGGCCGGGGGCTGGGTCATACGGGGGGAACCGTGGATAAGCTGGAATCCATTCCCGGGTTTAAGGTGAATCTTTCCCCGGATGATTTCATACGCCAGGTCAGGGAGATTGGCGTGGCCATAGTGGCTCAAACGGGCAACCTGGTGCCGGCAGACAAGAAGCTATACGCGTTGCGGGATGTGACGGCCACGGTGGACAGTATTCCCCTGATTGCCTCCAGCGTGATGAGTAAAAAAATTGCGGCCGGGGCAGATGCTATCGTCCTGGATGTGAAGACGGGAAACGGGGCTTTTATGCGGTCTGTGGAGGACGCTTCAGCCCTGGCCCGGACCATGGTAGCCATCGGTCGCCTGGCGGGTAAAAAGGTAGTGGCTCTAATAAGCGATATGGAGCAGCCCCTTGGTTTTGCTGCCGGCAATGCACTGGAAGTGCGGGAAGCCATTGAAACCCTGTCCGGCCGGGGACCATCCGATTTGCGGGAGCTGTGTCTATTGCTGGGGAGCCACATGCTCGTCCTGGCCGGTGTGACATCCCGGGTCGAGGATGGCATAAAGCTGCTGACCGGTTTGCTCGAGCGGGGGCATGCCCTGGCTAAATTCCGGGAAATGGTGCAGGCTCAGGGAGGCGATCCGCGGGTGGTGGATGAACCGGATCGTTTACCGGAAGCCTCGCAAAAGGAGCAGGTAACCGCACAGGAAAATGGGTTTGTGGCGGCCATCCATGCCGAAATGATTGGCCGGGCTGCCATGCTCCTGGGAGCAGGTCGCAAAACCAGGGAAGACACCATCGATCCGGCTGTGGGGGTGGTAGTGCATAAAAAGGTGGGGGATCGGGTTGGCAGGGGGGATGCCCTGGCTACCCTGCATATTAACAGCCGGGAGAATCTGGCCCTGGTCCGGCAGCTGGTTGCCGGGGCTTTTCATCTCAGTACCGCTGCCCCTCCGGCAAGGGAACTGGTTTACAGTGTAATTGGCTATGGGGATAATGATACGGATATCAACCAGTAGTTTTCAAAAAGGAGTGGAGATTCCTTGAAGGATCAGTGGAGGGGCTTTTTTTTCGTGGTTATGGCCGCTTTTTTATGGGGCCTTTCCGGTAATGTGGCCAAATATTTATTTAACCAGCAGGTTGATCCCCTGGATGTAGTGCAGATGCGGCTGTTTTTATCTTTTGTATTTCTTCTTTTTTACCTGGTCGTGGTCCACCGTTCTCTTATTCTGATCAGGAAAGAGGACGTAGCTTACATGATCATTTTCGGTACCTTCGGCGTAACTGCCGTCCAGTCCACCTATCTCCTGGCCATCAGCCAGACCAATGTGGCCACGGCTATTTTCCTGCAGTACCTGGCTCCGGTACTGGTTTTGGGTTACGGGCTTATACGGGGTCAGGAAAAATTAACCTTACCCAGCGGTTCTGCTCTCTTTTTTTCTGTCCTGGGTGGTTTTCTGATGGTTAAGGGCAATCCCGGTGCCGGGCTGGCAGTAAATATTCCCGGCCTTACTGCCGGGCTTGCTTCCGCCGCCACTTTTGCTTTTTATACCCTTTACGGTAAAAAGGGCCTGGCCAGTTATTCCCCCTGGACGTTATTGCTCTACGGTTTTGGCGTGGGCAGCGTGGTATTCAGCTTTTACCGCCTACCATGGCTTACCCTGGCTCACTACTCCTGGCGGGAATGGCTCTTTTTTATTTACATTGCCCTTTTTGCTTCTATCCTGCCCTTTGGCTTTTATTTTAAAGGGTTGAGTTACTTGAGCCCCATCAAGACAAACCTGACCAGCACCCTCGAACCGGTAATTGCCGGTATACTGGCCTACCTGCTGCTCGGCGAGAAATTAACTCCCTGGCAGGTCCTGGGCTGTGTCTTTATCCTGGCTGGAGTAATCTTGATTCAGCTTTCCGGCCTCAGGCCGGTACGAAGCAACTTAAATGATGCTATCGCTAAAACCAGAACCGGTTAGCGGTTATCCCCAGGAAGTCGCATTATTAAATCCCCGGCCTTCCTATATATGCCGGGGATATTTTTTAAATCGTAGTTGACATTTGTCTATAACAGGAATAGAATAGTTATGGACTATAGTTCAAAAGGAGGGAGCCCATGAAAGTAGCTGTTTGTGCCCGGGAAAGCCATATAAATTCCCCGGTGGATCAGCGCTTTGGCCGCTGTCCGTATTTTGTCGTGGTGGACGTGGACAGCGGGGATTGGGAAGGGCTGCCGAATACGGGGTGCCATTCCGGGGGTGGCGCCGGTATTCAGACGGCTCAGTTGCTGGTCAACGCCGGGGTCAAAGCAGTTCTCGTAGACCGGATCGGTCCCAATGCCATGGAAGTGCTGGCCAGGGCTGGCATCCAGGTCTACGAAGGAATTAGCGGTACGGTAAGCCAGAGCGTTGAGGCTTACCGGCAGGGACATTTAAAGCTCCTTAGCCAGCCGAACTCTCCCCGTCATAGTCGTAGAGGAAGGAGCTAGTGTTATGCTTGTTGCCGTAGCCAGCGGTAAAGGGGGTACGGGTAAAACTACTTTGGCCAGCAGCCTGGCTCTGGTAGCCGCGGAAAAAGGGAAGGTCATGTTTCTCGACTGCGATGTGGAAGAACCCAACGGTCATATTATGCTCAAGCCGCGCTGGGAAAAAAAAGAAGCCGTACGGGTTCCGGTACCGGAAATTAACCAGGAGAAATGCACTTTCTGCGGCAGGTGTGCCGAAATTTGTGCCTTTCATGCCCTGGTGGTTCTTCCGCAGGAGGTTCTGCTTTTCCCCACCATGTGTCACGGTTGCGGGGGGTGCTGGCATCTCTGTCCGGCCGGGGCTATTTCCCCCGGGTGGCGGGAAATAGGACTGGTGGAGGAAGGTTCAAGTGAGGGGATCGGCTTTGTCCGGGGCCGGTTGAATGTGGGCGAGGCAATCAGCCCTCCCCTTATCGAAGCAGTTAAGGAGCGGTGCCGGCCGGGGGAGCTGAATATACTTGACGCGCCGCCGGGAACTTCATGTCCGGTGATTCGGACAGTAAAAGGTGCCGATTTTTGCCTGCTGGTTACCGAGCCTACGCCTTTTGGACTTCACGATCTGGAGCTGGCCTGTGAGATGGTGGCCAGCCTGGGAGTGCCCTGTGGGGTTGTGGTTAACCGTTCGGATGGCGACGATCGTCTCATACGCCAGTTCTGCCAGCAGAATAACCTCCCTTTACTGCTCCAGCTACCCCATGACCGGGAGGTGGCCAGGGGTTATGCCCGGGGCATTCCTGCGGTCAAGGTGCGCCCGGAGTGGAAAGAATACTTTGCAGCGCTGCTTTCTTTTATAGAGGAAGGGGGGTGCACCGGTGCGCGAACTGGTGGTGCTCAGCGGGAAGGGAGGCACGGGCAAGACTACCGTCTGCGGGAGTCTGGCCGTACTGGCTCCCGGTAAGGTGCTGGCCGACTGTGATGTGGATGCGGCAAACCTGTACCTGCTGCTGGATCCCGTGGTCAAATCCGCTTCCCCTTTTTATGGCTTGAAGAAAGCTACCATCAACAAGGAAAAGTGCCTGGGTTGCAACCTTTGCCTGCATTTGTGCCGGTATGATGCCATAAGGCCAGGGTTTGTGGTGGACCCCGTTCTCTGTGAAGGGTGTGCCCTTTGTTACCACGCCTGCCCCTGCGGGGCCGTAGAGATGGTGGATCACGTGGCCGGGCATTTATTTCATTCCGAGACCAGATATGGCCCCCTGGTGCATGCCCGGCTGGGTATAGCCGAGGATAACTCGGGAAAACTGGTGGCGGCGGTACGTAAAGAAGCCCGCCGCCTGGCTGAGGAAGAAAAAAAAGAATTAATTATAACCGATGGTCCGCCCGGTATAGGCTGCCCGGTAATTTCCTGCCTCTCGGGAACGGATCTGGTGCTGGTGGTAACTGAACCTACTTTTTCCGGAAAGCACGATCTGGAACGGGTTCTGGATCTGGCTGAGCATTTTGGATGCCGGGCCGCTGTATGCGTAAATAAGTGGGACCTGGAGCCGGAGAATACCCGGGCGGTGGAATCGCTCTGCAACCGGCGCCGGGTTCCCGTGGTGGGGCACCTGCCCTACGATGAAAGTGCAGTGGAAGCAGTTAAAAGAGGCCGGCCGGTTATCCTGGAATGTTCCAGAACCATGGAAAAGGGAATTCTGGCCTTATGGGATCAGCTTAAAGCTCTACTGAATTGAGGTGATAGTTATGCCTGTAAATGATGAAAAATGCAGTACCTGTAAGGACAGGGATACCGGACAATGCGACCCTGAAAAATGTGCGGGGCCTTCCGTACTGCCCCTCAACGAGGCCAGCGATATTAAACGGGTTGTTGCGGTTGTAAGCGGTAAAGGCGGTGTGGGCAAGTCTTCGGTCAGCGCCCTTCTGGCTGTTGCCCTTGCCCGGCGTGGTAACCGGGTAGGTATCCTGGATGCGGATATAACCGGCCCGAGTATTCCCAAGCTTTTCGGGGTAATCGACCGCCCGGAACAATTCAATAAATTTATTTTGCCGGCAAGGACAATAACGGGTATCCGGCTGATGTCGTTGAACCTTCTGCTGCCCCAGGAAGACGACCCGGTAATCTGGCGGGGTCCAATCCTGTCCAGCGCCGTCAAACAGTTCTGGACCGACGTGGCCTGGGGCGAGCTGGATTACCTGATTGTGGACATGCCTCCGGGTACGGGGGATGTACCGCTGACAGTAATGCAATCCCTGCCGCTGGACGGGCTGCTGATTGTTTCTTCTCCCCAGGATCTGGCCATGATGGTGGTAAAAAAGGCTATAAAAATGGCGCGTCTTATTAACGTACCCATTCTGGGGCTGGTGGAGAATATGAGTTACCTGCTCTGCCCCCACTGTGGCGAGAAAATTCAACTTTTTGGTTCGAGCCACGTGGAAGAGGCGGCGCGGAAAAACGACCTGCCGATACTGGCCGTCCTTCCCGTAGATCCGAAATTAACGGAGCTTGGTGATGCCGGGCTTATTGAAAACTACAACGGACCTTCCATGCAGGGCTTTGAGAACCTGGTGGATTTTCTGGACAAAACACTGGATAAAAAAACCAAGGAGCGTGAAAGAGCATGAAAATTGCCCTCCCCAACGATCGTGGTCGGGTAAATCAGCATTTTGGCAGGAGTGAAGAATTTGTTATTTTCGAGATGTCGGGTCAGGAAATTAAAGGCCGGGAAACGATCTCAACTGTTACCCTGCAGCATAATCATGAGGGCCTGGCCGAGTTGTTTAAAAGCAAGGGGGTTGAAGTATTAATCCTCGGCGGTGTGGGCCCCCGTGCCATCCAGGCGCTGCAGCAGTATGGCCTTCGGGTTATTACCGGTGCGAGCGGTAATGTGGAAGAAGTAGCCCGGGCCTATGCCCGGGGAGAACTGGTCAGCCAGGGGATTATATGCAACCATGGTCATGGTCACGGCAATCACTGTCACCACGGTCCGGGGTGCAGCTAAGGATGGTAGAAATAAAGGAGGCTTTTAAACCCCTCCCCAGATTGTTGACAAAGTACTTTGGGGATGTGCCCTGGTTTTACTCGTCGCTCCCGGTCGTTTCGCTGGCCGGGCCATAAGGCCTCAGCTCCGGTCTTCGGCGGGTACAGGCCACATTCACACATCCTGTGTTCAGGTGGCCTCCGCGGACGTCCTGTCCGCGGCCCCGCCTCATCCCGTCGCTTCGGCCTGGCCCGGCAGCGCTCACTCCAGGTCGCTCCTCTGTAAAACCAGGGCACATAAAAAGATTGCCAGCAATCTGAGCAAGGCTTTATAGCCCTCCTCATACTTTAATCGATGCCATGGTTAACCATTAAAACGGATGACAGCGGTCGCCCGCGTGGGCGGCCGCTGTTCCGGTAACTTTGCCGCAAGTATTCAGCCATGAAACATCCCGGGAGGTTTTGTAAATGGACTTTGAACTGGATAAACTGGCTGCCGAACTCCAGAAAGAAGTATGGTCGCAATTCAGCGAAGTGGTAATTGATCATGCAAATAATCCCAGAAACGTCGGCTGCATCGAGGAAGCAGATGGATACGCCAGTGTTACCGGTGTCTGCGGCGATACAATCCAGATCTGGCTGAAGGTTAAAGACGATTCAATCAGCGAAATAAAATTCTGGACTGATGGCTGCGGGACCACCATTGCCGCTGGAAGCATGGTCACCGAACTGGCCAGGGATAAGACTGTGGCCGAAGCCTTGCAGATTACCCCCCGTGATGTGCTGGACGCTCTGGGAGGGCTGCCTGATGAAAGCGCCCATTGTGCTTTCCTGGCGGCAAACGCCCTGCATGAAGCCATAAAAGATTACCGGAAATCTCAGGGCAGGGGTTCAGCGCGGGATTAGAAAACCTTTTTCCGCGTCAGTTCCTCCTGAACATCAACCAGTGCTTCACCGAAACGCTGGAAATGCACCACTTCCCTTTCCCGCAGGAAGCGCAGGGTATCCTTTACGCCGGGATCATCGGTCAGGCGGATCAAATGCTCATAGGTGGTCCGGGCCTTTTGTTCCGCTGCCATATTCTCATGCAGGTCGGTTACCGGATCGCCGGTGGCCTGAACGTAGGCAGCCGTCCACGGAACTCCACTGGCATCCACCGGGTAAACTGCACGGTCATGTTCGGCAAAATAGGCGCCCAGATCTTCCCGGCGCAGCTGTTCCGGTGTGGCACCTTTTAACAGGCGGTAAATCATGGTGCCCACGATTTCCCAGTGGGCCATCTCTTCGGTACCTATATCTGTGAGGAGGCCGCGGGCCTTTCGGGTAGGCATGGTATAGCGCTGGGTTAAGTATCGAACGGCAGCGGATAGCTCGCTGTCAGGGCCACCGTACTGGGCCATTAGATATTTGGCCATGCGCAGGTCGGTTTTATAAACCCTTACCGGATATTCCAGCTTTTTTTCGTAAATCCACATCCTCTCCAGTCCTTTCTAAAATTGAATCTCCCAGGGCCACGGCTCTTCAATCCATCGCCATGGGTATTCACTGGGCGAGAACCCATAGGATACCAGGGGACCATACAGGTGCTCGTAATGGGCCTTTAACTGGTTGAGGCGCTCGGTGACCTGGTTGTATTCGTTTAAAGGTTCCTGTTCTTCGGGATGGGTGTCCAGATAAAGATTGAGCTCTATAGCCGTGAATTCCAGGGCCATAATTTCGTGCAGCAGTTGCAGTTGCCTCGAATCCACTTATTGTCCTCCTTTCCATTTGACTTCAATAAGGATAGGGGCTGTAAAGTTCCGGGAATAGAGTCCCTTTTTCTAGAGCTTCGGCCGGGGAATAGGTTCTGCCGTACCTCTGGGGAGGTACATAGGCCCGGGCCAGCCTGAGCGGGGGATAAAAGCCGGATGTATGGGTTATGGTAGTGGCATCAGCGGCCGTTACTTTTAGTTCCTGCCCCGTTTCTTTTTCTGTGCCCGACATATCCAGTAACCTCCTTATATGGAAAACTATGCATTTATATTAGATAGAGTATGTAACACCCTTTGAGAATGATACTTTAAAACCGGGGCACGTCCCGGAAGCCGCCTTTTCAGGGCGGCCTTAATTTTTTTAAAGCCACCTTTTTGTCAGAAACTAGATCCCGGGGCGACTTATAAATTTCACTTGAACTGTAAACCTTAAGTGAGAACAAAGGCCGGGTGGCTATAAATAACCGGGAAAGCGTTGAGGTGGAATAACGTGCTGCACTTTACCCTGTGCCATTGTGCCCGCATCGTGCTGGCCGCAGTTGTTTTAACTATGGCCATGCAGGCAGCCTTCCCCGCGGCGGCGTCTCCACCAACCGGAGAACTGGCCGGGAAGATAATCGTTGTTGATCCGGGACATGGTGGAGACGATCCGGGTGCAGTGGGATGTCACGGTATTGTGGAAAAAGATGTGGCCATGGAGATCGGCCAGCGGGTGGCGAAGATTTTCCGGCAGGCCGGGGCCCGGGTGGTATTGACCCGGGAGGGAGATAAAGGGCCGGTACCCGGAGAAAAGGGCCTGAAAGCAATTCAAACCCACGACCTGGCCCGGCGGGTGGAGCTGGCCAACCGGTGTGGTGCGCATCTATTTCTCAGCATCCATTTGAATCATTTCTCCGAGGCCGATGAATACGGTGCCCAGGTATTTTACCAAACGGGTTCCCGGGAAGGACAGAAACTGGCCGAGGCCATCCAGGTGGAGCTGAACAGGGACCTGGTGGATTCAGGACGCCAGGCCCTTGCCGGAGACTTTTACGTTTGCCGTAACTCCCGCATGCCGGCGGTAATTGTGGAGGTCGGATTTTTAAGCCATGAGCATGAATCACGGCAACTAACCGATCCCGGTTACCAGGAGCGGGCTGCCCGGGCAATTCTGAAGGGCGTGATTAATTACTTCCGGGGTGGCGAGGGGGAGGTGAAACAGCGTGATTAGAATGAGCCGTCTCTTAATGGTGGTGTTCCTTTTATGCCTGCTGGCCGGTGCCGTCGCTGTCGGTGCGGGTTACCCGGAAACCAGGGATTTTTCCCGGCAGAAGTTGCAGGATAAGGATTATATACCTTTGCAAAGGCAGATGGAAAAGTTTATTCAAACGAGAAAGTCCACCTTTGCCATTTACTTTGAAGACCTTGCTTCCGGGGCCAGTTTCGGTATAAATGCTGATAAACCCATGGTGGCAGCCAGCACGGTTAAACTGCCCATGGCTCTTTACATAAATGAACAGGTTGTCCAGGGCAAAATGCACTGGTACGACCGGGTGACTTATCGTAAAGCCACCGACTACGAAGACGGGTCGGGGGTGTTGCGCTACGAGGCCAGGGACGGGGATACCTATTCCCTCCGCCTCTTGACCAACCTGGCCATTACCATCAGTGACAATGTGGCTTTTCGTATGCTGGCCAGGCATGTGGGCAGGCCGAATTTTTATGCCTACATGAAAGAACTGGGCGGCCGGACGGTTTATCCGGGAGGGAAAAATTTAACCACCGCCCGGGACCTGGCCACCTATGTCAGGGCCACCCTGGATTTTGCCCGGCGCCATCCGCGGGAGGGCCAGCGCCTGCTGGATGACCTGGCTCACCCCTCCTTTCACGTCGGCTTACCCGGGCTTCTTCCCCATCATGTTATGGTGGCCCATAAGGAAGGAGACCTGGACAATGTGGCCAACGACTGCGGGGTAGTTTTTTGCCAGCGGCCATATATTCTGGTGGTATTATCCAGTGGAGTAAAGGATGTCCGGGAGGGTTTTGCCGATATAGCCCGGCTGAGCAGGATGGCCTATGATTTTCAGGAGTCCCTCCCGGCAGCTGAAATATTCCCTGATTACCAGCCGAAACCAAAGAAGTAGGGAGGTTTAAATTGAAATGTTTGCCCGGAGGATATTCTGCACCTTGCTGGCCTGCTTGTTTTTCATGGTTCACGCCCTGCCAGCCTGGGCGGTAAAGGAGAAGGAAGAGGGAACCAGTGGCGGGCTGGAAACCACTGCTGAATCTGCGGTGCTCATGGATGCTCACTCGGGAAGGGTTTTATGGTCCAAGAATCCGGATAAAGAATTGCCCATGGCCAGCGTAACCAAAATTATGACCCTTCTTCTGGCCGTAGAAGCGGTGGAGCAGGGTCAGGTGAGCCTCAAGGATCGGGTGGTGGCCAGTGAAAATGCGTGGGAAATGGGCGGCTCGCAAATTTACCTTGAGCCCGGAGAGGAATTCAGCCTGGAGGAAATGCTCATTGCGGTGGCTGTGGGGTCCGCCAATGATGCCAGTGTGGCTGTAGCCGAACACATCCTGGGTAGCGAAGAGGCTTTTGTGGAAGCCATGAACCGGCGGGCGAAAGAACTGGGCTTAAAACATACTCATTTTGTCAATTGCACGGGTCTGCCTGCCCCGGGACATTATACTTCGGCCTATGATATGGCGGTTATTTTGCGGGAGTGCTTGAAATATCCCCTTTTCCGCCGGATATCCTCCATATACGAATATGACCTGCGGGGCGGGAAATTCAAGCTGTGGAATACAAACAAGCTTCTCAAGTGGTATGAAGGTGTGGATGCCGGTAAAACAGGCTGGACCAATGAAGCCAAATACTGCCTGGCCTCATCGGCGGTACGGGACGGTCTGCGGTTGATCGTAGTGGTTCTGGGTACGCCCGAGCCCAAAAGTCATTTCCGCGAATCCATCAAGCTTTACAAGTATGGTTTTGCCCGGTACAAGGCGGTGAATATTTACCCTGCGGGCGCCAGGGTAAAGTCCATCCCGGTGAGTAAAGGCGTGGTGGACAGGGTGGATGTAGTGGCCAGAGAGCAGGTAACGGTAGTAACGCCGAAAGGGGAAGACCGTGGTCTCAGCACCCACCTGGAACTTCCTGCCTCTGTAACTGCTCCCGTTAAAAAGGGACAGCAGCTTGGTTTCTGTATCGTAAAAAAGGATGGTCGGGAATTGTTGCGCGTGCCCCTGGTGGCCCGTTACGAAGTTAAAAAGGCCAGCCTGCTGCAGCAAATTAAAAAAGTATTTTTCCGCCAGCACAGCATTGGTTAGCAGGTGTCCCGGCAGCAGGGGCACCTTAAAATTTGCATTTCCGAAGAATATATGGTAACATTTAGCAGGAAAATGCTGCCCGCCGTAGAAGTTTAAGTAAAACAGGTAAGGTACCAGAAGTGCGGGGTGAACTGAGTTGGAACTGGATCTGGAAATCAGGCAGGATACCCTGATCGTCCGTCCACAGGGTGAACTGGACCTGGGAGTGGCTGACTTATTACGCCACACCCTGGAAGATTATTTAAACAGGTATAACGTACGCCACCTGGTTTTAAATTTGAGCCGGGTTACTTTTATTGACAGTTCCTGCCTGGGAGTTATTCTTGGGCGTTATAAGCGCCTGGCCAGGGAAGGGGGCAAAGTTTCCCTGGTTGGCCTGCAGCCTCATGTGCACCGCATTTGTGAGCTTTCAGGACTTTTTCAGGTTATGGGTGAATACAGCACCGAAGAAGAAGCCATAGCCAGAGCCGGGTGAGGGGGGATTGCTGTGAAAGTGGTTAACCAGCTGAAAATGGAATTTTTGAGCCTGCCGGCCAACGTGGCTTTTGCCCGGGTGGCTGTGGCCGCCTTTGCTTCCCAACTGGATTTTACATTAAATGACCTGGAAGAAATTAAAGTGGCCGTTTCGGAAGCGGTAGCCAATGCCATTATCCATGGTTACGAAAATTCCCCCACAGGCATAGTAAAAGTACATGTTTCTCTGCTGGAGACAGGAATAGAAATCCGGGTGGAAGATAACGGCAGGGGCATTGCCGATATCAAAAAAGCGCTGGAACCTGCTTATTCCACCGATCCTGAACGCATGGGACTGGGGTTTGTATTCATGCAGTCCTTTATGGACCGCCTGCATGTGGATTCCAGCCCGGCCAGGGGGACCCGGGTGACGATGTTTAAAAACATTAATAACCGGGGTGCAGCGGCCGCTTCCCAGGGGGGGCATTGAGGTGATTGCCCCATGAGTACCCGGTTAGTGGAAATGAATTTACCCCGCTTCCCTCTCCTGGGCGATAAGGAGATGAGGGAGTTATTGCGCCGCGCCCGGGCGGGGGATAAGGCTGCCCGGGAAAAGTTGATTAACTGTAATTTGAAGCTGGTCTTCAATCTGGTCCGGCGCTTTCAAAACCGGGGTTATGAACTGGAGGACCTGTTCCAGATTGGTTGCATCGGTTTAATGAAGGCCATTGATAAATTTGATTTAAGCTATGATGTAAAATTTTCTACCTATGCCGTACCCATGATTGTGGGGGAAATCCGGCGCTTTTTAAGAGATGATAATCCTGTTAAGGTAAGCCGGTCAGTTAAGGAGACCGCCTACCGTATTCAGCAGGCCCGGGAACGCCTGACGGGGCGGCTGGGGCGGGAACCCTCGGTGGGTGAAGTGGCCGCGGAGCTGGGGATATCCCGGGAGGATGTTGTAATGGCCATGGAAGCTGCCCAGGCACCCACCTCCATTTACGAAACTCTCCACCAGGACGACGGGGATCCCATATACCTCCTGGATCAGCTCCGGGATGGAGATGAGGGGGAATTACCCTGGCTGGATCATATTACGGTAAAAGAATTACTCATGTCCCTGCCCGAACGGGATAGAAAAATTATTATCTGGCGCTTTTTTGAGGACAAAACCCAGGCCGATGTGGCCCGCCGGCTGGGCTTATCCCAGGTTCAGGTATCCCGGCTGGAACGCCAGGCTTTAAAAAAACTCAAAGAAATGATGCGCTCCGGGGAAGAGGGGTAACCCCGGGAGTTTTTTTTTCGGAATAAAATACGAGCTCATCGCGGATAATAATTTCAGTGTTAAAAAGTTTATCAAAGGGGAGTGACTTTATGCATATTAAAGTTTCAGAATTAGTGGGTGAATCGCCTAATGGCTGGAAGGCTGCTGTTCAGGCGGCCGTAGACGAGGCCTCCAAAACCATCAGCGATATTGTGGGCGTGGAGGTAGTTAACCTGACGGCCAACGTCCAGAATGGCCGGGTTGTGGAGTACAAAGCCAATGTCAAAATTGCCCACCGGGGCTAAATCAAATACAGAACCTGCCTGTATTTTGCAGGCAGGTTCTGTATTTAGAGCTTTTTAAGTTTTTGGGGAGGGATATTTGGAGGTTTACATAATATGCAGGATTTGGCCCCGGTAAAGTCGAATCTCTCCCGGAGACGGGCCGGCAGGTTTTAATCTTTAAAAATGGCAGGAATTACTGAGGTAATTTTTCAAAATTTTCAACGATACTTCGGAAGAAACCGGGTACCGGCTGTGTGGAACGGGTTGCAGTGTTATAGTTTACATAAACAGTTTCTGCTTTGAGTACCAGCACCTCGCTATTCTCTTTATAAATTTCAAAATCTACCGTAAAGCTTTTATTTCCAATATGGGTAATCCGTACCCCTATTTCCAGTACCTCGTCAAAAAAGGCGGGTGCTTTGAATTCAAGGGTGGTTTTTACCAGAACCATATCCATCTTGCCTTCTCTGGCCAGCTGATTGTAATCCAGCCCGAGGTGCCGGAAATATTCCGTAATGGCTACGTCCAGATAGGTCAGGTAATGGGCATTGAAAACGATTCCCTGACCGTCAATTTCAGAATAGCGTACCCTCAGCCGGTGAAAAAAGCGAAAATCGGAACGCATATTAATTCTCCTGGAAGCTGTTTTGCTAGATTTAGCAAATTAATTAGGTAAATCACTAAAAACCGAAAGTGCTTCGCCGTTGACGAAGCGCCCGGGTGTTTAAATCGTACCATGTATTACAGTTATTATCAATAGTGGGAGGTGATATTACCCGGTAACCAGATGAGGGAAACTGCTAAAAGGACCGGTTAAACGCAGGAAATAGCAGGCATTGAAGGGCATATATGTATCCATAAAATTGAGGGGGGTACCCGGTTGTGCAAAAGAGGTTAATGTCGATCGTGATTATTCTGGTCTTGGGATTGATGGTGTTGAGTACGCCTGTATTTGCAGCATTGACTGCTGCGAGAAATTCCGGGAAAAGTTTGACCACCAGCCGGCTGGTGGTTAAATTTAAGGCCGGTACAGAGAAAAACTTAAAAGAGAAAGCGCATATGCGGCACGGCGGCAGGGTGGTAGATGAGATTCCCGCCCTGGACGTTCAGGTGGTGGAAGTACCTGCGGAAAAAGTAATGGAAAAAGTTAAGGAATACCAGGGGGAAGAGATGGTGGAGTTTGCAGAGCCCGACTTTGTGGCCACCGCCCTGGAAATTCCTGACGACCCATGTTTTTACAGGCAGTGGGATATGCATAACACCGGCCAGACGGGGGGTTTGCCCGATGCTGATATAGACGCACCGGAAGCCTGGGATATTACGTCCGGCCGGCCTTCGATAAAAATCGCCATTCTGGATTCCGGTATTGACCAGGACCACGAGGACCTGGCAGATAAAATAATTTCCAACGTAAATTTTACAACCAGTCAATCGGTGGATGATTTCTTTGGCCATGGTACCCATGTGGCCGGAATTGCCGCTGCTGCCGGTAATAACAATAAAGGTATTGCAGGCACGGCTTACAACGCTTCCCTGATGAATGTGAAGATACTCGATGATACGGGGAACGGTTACTATAGCTGGATTGCCGGGGGAATTGTCTGGGCGGCAGATCACGGGGCCAAAGTAATTAACATGAGCGTGGGGGGTACACAGCCGTCCAGGCTTCTTAAGCTGGCAGTCGACTATGCCTGGTTAAAAGGTGCCGTGCTGGTTGCGGCAGCGGGAAACGCCGGCACCAGGCAGCCTTTTTACCCCGCAGCCTATAAAAATTGCCTTGCTGTGGGCGCCACTGACGCCAGTGATCAAAAGGCCTATTTTTCAAACTATGGCAGGTGGGTAAGCGTAGCAGCTCCTGGTGTGAATATATTTTCAACCCTCCCCAATCACCCCAGCGTAATAGGTAATTACCTGGGCGTTACCGGCTACGGTACGCTGGACGGCACTTCCATGGCAGCGCCGCATGTTTCCGGCGTGGCGGCACTGATCTGGGCTACAAAATACGGCACCAGCAACGTGGCAGTAAGGGAACGAATCGAATGTACAGCCGAACGTATTACGGGAACCGGCAATTATTGGACCTGCGGGCGGGTGAATGCGTATAACGCTGTAAAGCCGGCAGCCAGAGAACCCGGTTCTGCTGCTCATTGAGGTGATGGTCCTTGCGCATGAAGGACATCATGACCCCCGGGGTACCGGCTTTAAAGCCGGGTGATTCTTTAAGGCGTGCGGTAGAACTGTTCTTTCCACCATACTCATCCGGGGGGAAAGCGGGACGGGCAAGGAACTCTTTGCCCAGGCCATCCATGCCGCCAGCCCCAGGCGAAACGGTCCTTTTATCAAGGTCAATTGTGCAGCCATTTCCGAACATTTGCTGGAATCCGAGTTTTTCGGTTATGCTCCCGGTGCTTTCACCGGTGCCCGTAAAGGGGGTAAGCCGGGCCGGTTTGAGCTGGCTCACGGGTGCTCAAAAAGCCGGGGGAACCTACCGGAGGCGCCTGGGCGAGGCGGAACGGGAAGTGATCATCTCGGGCAATAAAACCAGGGCCGCGCAGTTGCTGGGTATCAGCCGTTCTGATCAGATCGCCTGATACACAGCCGGGTAACCATTTTTGCTTTTGTGCTTCTGTACCGTAGGAGTGGATATAGGGCACGACAATATCGCTGTGCAGGGGAAACAGGATAAGGGTGCCCGCCCTGGCCAGCTCTTCGGCAATTATAACCGAGTATTCAAATCCCGCGCCGGTACCGCCGTACTTCTCCTCCACCCACGGGCATAAATAACCGTTTTCCCCTGCTTTTTGCCAGATCTCCCGGGGTATCCGGCCCTCCTTTTCCCATTGCAGGTAGTGAGGGGCGATTTCCTTCTGCACGAACTTTCTAAAACCGTCGCGAAAAATTTTATAATCGCCGGAATCAAGGTTCAGGGCCACTATTACAACCCCCCGGTAACCCGTAACACTTCCCCGCTGATGTAGTCAGCCAGGGGAGAGGCCATGAGCAGGATGGCGCCGGCAGCTTCTTCGGGAGTGCCGGGGCGGCGCAAAGGGATGGTGGACATGAACATCTGGCGCATGCTTTCCGGGATACCGATGGCTACCTCTTTGCCCTCCCGCCTGATGGCCTCCCCTTTTTCCTTGGCCTGGGTAAGGCGGGTATCGATAAAGCCAAAGGCCACGGTGTTCACGCAGACGTTGAAGGGTCCCCATTCCTTGGCCAGGGTCTTGGTCAAACCTACCACGGCAGCCTTGGCGCTGGAGTAATTAACCTGTCCCGCGTTTCCGTCCAGGCCGGCAATGGACGAGATATTAATGATCTTACGCGTTTTTACCGGCTGTCCGGATTCCCTTTCCTTTTTGGCCGCATCCCTTATATAGGGGGCGGCGGCCCGGATAATGCGGAAAGGGGCGGTGATATGCACTTTAAGCATGGCTTCCCACTGTTCATCGGTCATCTTGTGAATGACGCCATCCCAGGTGTAGCCAGCGTTGTTGACAATGACATCTATGCTGGGGCCAAATGCTTCCACCGCCGTTTGGATAAGCTTCTCCGCAAAGCCGTCGGCGGTGACATCCCCGATGCAGGCCACGGCCTGGCCTCCTCCGGCCCTGATTTCCTCCACCACTTCCATGGCCGGGGCTTCATCCAGATCGCTTACCACCACCCGGGCACCCTCCCGGGCGAAGAGCAGCGCCGTAGCCCGGCCTATTCCCCGGCCTGCTCCGGTGATAATGCAATTTTTATCTTTGAGCATGAGTTCCATTTTTCAAAAACCTCCCGGCTTTAGCCACAGGTTTAAAGATGTGTGCTCTTCAGCGGCAGCGCTGCCTCAAAGGAACCTTTAAGTTTAACTTCACCTTTTTCATCCGCAGCGATCACCTCGCCAACTACAAGGCCGCAACCATTTTCGATCCGTTTTTCCACCACCCTGCCGGTAACTGTAATTTTATCTCCCGGCCTGGTCATGCCCGTAAAGCGTACCGCCAGGCGCCTGAGATATCTGTTGGGCACCCAGCGCGTAACGGCCTGGCCCGCAAAGCCCATGATCAGCATGCCATGGGCGATTACACCGCCCGTGCCCGCCTTCTGCCCCACCTCATCCACGTAGTGCAGGGGGTTGAAGTCGCCCGATGCGCCGGCGTATCTGACCAGCTGGACCCTGTCTACAGGCGGCCTGGTAATTGGGGGCAGGGACTGGTTTAGCTCAAAATCCTCGTAAAAGACAGGGGTTTCCATCTGTTTCATTTCACCTCCGGCATCCATGTTTGGCCTATTTTCTTTCGATAATTGTATGGCGTGAGGAGAGAACGAGCTCACCCTCCTGGTTGAAATATTCGGTTTCCAGAATGAAGAGGTACATTTTACCTTTATCAATAATCCGGGAGAGCCTGCAGACGGCCTCAATCCGGTCGCCGGGGCAAATTTCCTTGAAATAACGGTATTCCTGTTCCCCGTGCAGGACTTTAACCGGATTTAACTGTAGTTTGCTGCATAATGTGGTGAAGTCCATGCCGCCCCACAGGTCTATGCAGGTGCCGAAGGTGGGCGGGGCGATGATATCCCGGTAGCCACGGGCGCGGGCGTATTCTGGATCGGTATACAGCGGGTTGTCGTCGCCAATGGCCAGGACCAGTTCCCTGATTTTACCCCTTTCTACCAGATAGGTGAAACGGCAGAGTTCCCGGCCCACCAGGTTTTCACGGCTGCTCACTTTTTTCACCTGCTACGAACCTCCTGGGTCTGGCCTTCCAGTAGTAATTGTGGATGCCGCCCGCCCGGTAGAGCCGGCGGAAGGTCATCTCCACCTCCATGCCGATCTCCACCCTGCCGGGGTCACAATCGGTCATTTCGCAGAGCAGGCGCCCGCCCCCTTCAAAATCAACGACGGCAAATACTACAGGGGGGTCCTGGGAAAATGTCAGGTGGTCGATGGTGTAAGTGGCAATACGGGCGCTGAAATCGGCAAAGCGGTAGGGAGCCATTTCATCTCTGGCCTGGCAGTGTACGCAGACCCTCTGGGCGGGGATCTGCGGGGTGCCGCAGCGATTGCAGCGGCTGCCGTAAAAGGCCAGGTTTCTTCTGGCGTTTCGCCACATGGCCGGGGCCGAGGGACGATCCGGATCGGGCCGCCTGGGGGGCTCGAAATCCAGCATATTTTTCCAGCGCAGGTAGGTGAGATAGTTCATGGTATTTTTCTTTGAGGCCAGGTGGCCGCTGACCCCCCGGCGGGGTGAAAAGTCCTTTATCTTCTCCGTAGCCCTGAATAAAATGGCCTCGGCGCCTTCGCCAAAGGTTACCATCAGGATGCGGTCGCCCGGTTCGGCTTCTTCCAGAGCAGCGGCCAGCAGAAGGGGTGCATGAGCCGCCCCGGCCAGGCCCACCCTGTCAAAAAGGCCGTCCTGGGTCTGGTCCTGCCGGAAGCCCAGGGCAAGGGCCATACCTGTGTGGTACCGGGGAGAGGGCGCGTACAGGGCGATTTTTTTGATATCCGCAGGGGTTAGTTGTAGCTTTGCTGCCAGGGAGGCAAGAGCCCTGGTGACCAGCGGGGCGTAACCCCGCGATGTTATGAACCGTTCTTCCCAGGTACGCACGTAGCGATCTTCTGCCTCCCTCCACTGGGTCAGCACATCCCCCGCCACGCTGCACCACCCTTCTATTTCGGCAAGCACATTTTCCGTTCCAACCACAAAAGCTGCCGCGGCGTCGCCAAACAGCTGCTCAAAATGCCCTTTGGCTGCCGCCGGCCGGCAGTCCGCCACTGCCACCAGGACACTGCCGCCATCCGCCCTGGCTGCATCTGCAGCAGCCAGCAAAGCGGTGGAACCGGCGCGCAGGGTGGAAGTGAAATCGGCAGTGCGTACATTTTCCGGAGCATCCAGGGCAGCGGCCACAGTGGTGGCCGATTGTTTTTCCCGGTAGGGAGGGGTGGTGGTGGCGAAATAAACACCGCTCAGGGCTGCGGGGGACAGGCCGTTCAGACAGTCCCGGGCGGCTTCCACGGCCATGGTGACGCTATCTTCGTCGTAATTGGCCACGGCCTTTTCCCCTGGAGGTGCCGGCTCGCCAAAGGCTTCGGTCAGTCGCCGGCGATCCAGGCGGTTGAAGGGGATATAAGCGCCGTAGGCGGTTATGCCTGCCATTGCTCAACCTCCTTTTGATCAGGTTATTTGTTTAATACGTTAATTCCAATCAGGCTTATACAAACTTCCTGTTCGTAAATTCTACACGCAAATCGCATGCCAAAACCGGGCGACCGGTCCCCCCATCCCGGCCAGCGTCCCGTCCAACCCTTTGTTTACCCGGTATGGTCACCGGTACCGCTACAAATCGATGTACCGGGGCGTGCACAGTGCCTTGCCGGGGGCAGAGGCGTTTTGTTCCCTTCCTGCGAGGGTGTTGTCTTGTTCCGAAAACAGGACAAATGTACCGAAAACGGGACGGTTGCCGGTTTAAATCGCAGAATTTTCAACCCGGTTTTCCGGCCTCTGTTCTCAGGCATGCACTTTGCACCTTAAGGTGTGAAAGCGGGGCGGAAGCCAGCCACTGCCCTTTAATTTGGAGTACGCTACAATACATGGGAGGTTTTTCCTGGCGCATAATCGTCAGGAGGCAGGGAAACTATAACAACCGGAGGTGAAATGGATGGCCGAGGTCAAGGATTCCCAGCCTCTGGAAATACAGAAAAGAGAGTACCAGAAGATGGTCCAGGAAGTTCAGCCACGGCCAACCGTGGGGCGCAATGTTTTCTGGGCTTTTGTTGTCGGTGGTTTGATCTGTGTCTTAGGGCAACTGCTTTTAAACTTTTTCCAGGGGCGGGGGCTCCCTTTAACGGAAGCGGGAGCCGCTACCTCCACGGTACTGGTTTTTCTGGCGGCTCTGCTTACAGGATTGGGTGTTTATGATGAAATAGCCAGGTTTGCCGGCGCCGGCTCCATCGTGCCCATCACCGGCTTTGCCAACTCCATGGTTGCTCCGGCCATGGAATACCGGGGAGAAGGGCTTGTTTTGGGTGTGGGAGCCAGGCTTTTCACCGTTGCCGGGCCGGTGCTAGTTTTTGGCATTGTCACGGCCTGGCTGGTAGCAGTGTTGTATTATTTCTTCCGGTAGGAGGTGAAACCTTTGCCGGCACCCAAAAAGAACGGTCTGCAGACCGTGTGGTTTCAAAATCCACCGGTAATTATTTCTACGGCCACTATTGTGGGAAGCAAGGAAGGCCAGGGGCCTCTGGGACATACTTTTGACAAAGTGGTGGAGGATAATTATTACGGGGAGGATACCTGGGAAAAAGCGGAACGGCGTATGCTCAAGGAAGTCATGCAGAACGCCATCCAGCGGGCCAACCTCCAGCCGCAGAACATAGACTACCTGCTGGCCGGCGACCTGTTGAACCAGATCATTAGCGCAAATTTTGTCGCCAGGGATCTGGGTATTCCCTTCCTGGGCCTGTACGGGGCTTGTTCGACCATGTATGAGGGACTGGCCCTGGGGGCCATGCTCATTGATGGTGGTTTTGCCGATTATGTGCTGGTAGGGGTGTCCAGCCATAATTCCACGGCTGAAAGGCAGTACCGTTATCCCACAGAACAGGGTGTCCAGCGCCCCCTGTATGCCAGCTGGACAGTAACCGGGGCGGCAGCAGCGGTGCTGGCCCGCCAGGGTAGTGGGCCCGTAATTACCCATGCCACCATCGGCAAGGTAGTGGACTTGGGTCAGAGCGACCCTATGAATATGGGGGCGGCCATGGCCCCGGCAGCCGCCGACACCATGGCCCGTCACCTGATGGATACCCGGCGCCAGCCTGCCTACTACGACCTTTTTATCACCGGCGATCTGGGGACCTACGGGAGGGAGCTGGCCCTTAAGCTGATGCAGCAAAAGGGTTACGACATCTCCGACCGGTTCAGTGACTGCGGGATCTTAATTTATTCTCCCGAACAGGATGCCCATGCGGGAGGTAGCGGCTGTGCCTGTGCCGGTGTAGTTACCTGTGGTTACCTGATCCAGGAAATTAAGGCCGGCCGGTTAAAGCGCATCCTGGGGGTGGCCACCGGTGCCCTGCTCAGCCTTTGCAGCTACCAGCAGGGAGAAACCATTCCCGGCATTGCCCATGCCGTAGTCATAGAAGGACGGTGAGCTACAGCATGATGTTTTTGAAAGCCTTCATCGTCGGTGGTTTGTTATGTGTGGTTGCCCAGCTTCTGATGGACCTGACCAGCCATAAGGTTACCCCTGCTCACGTGCTGGTGGGTTTTGTCACAGCGGGTGCTATTTTAAGCGCCCTGGGGTTATACCAGCCGCTGGTGAACTGGGCCGGAGCGGGAGCGACGGTGCCCTTGAGCGGCTTCGGCCACCTGCTGGCGCAAGGGGCCATTGGAGGGGTAAAAGAAAAGGGACTTCTGGGGGCATTTTCCGGAGGAGTGGCCGCTACCGCGGCCGGCATAACTGCGGCAGTCGTTTTTGGTTACCTGGCGGCTCTGGTCTTTCGACCAAAAGGATAGGAGTGGATTTTATGACCCAGCAAATGGCAGATACAGGTCAACAGGCGGTGGCTACCGGCAATAAAACGCCGGTGAAAAAACGGCTGGAGGAAAACACGGAATTACTGAAAAAGACCCTGGGTATAGGGGAAAGTTTTGATATCATCCTGCGTGAATTGAACATTGGTGGGGTAAAGGCGGCCCTGGTCTTTGTGGACGGGCTGACCAACGACCAGATTTTTACCCTTGTCCTGGAACACCTGGCCGAGCTGGAGCGTGAAGGTATGACCATCAATACCTTCCGCAAGCTTTTCTACCGCCATGTCCCCTACACCGAGGTCAGCGAGGTGGGGTACCTGGAGGACGTGGTGGAAAAGGTACTTTCCGGTCCCCAGGCACTGCTTATTGACGGGGAAGAAAAGGCCATTATAATTGATGCCCGGATTTACCCGGTTCGTCAGCCCGAGGAGCCGGACCTGGAAAGGGTGGTGCGGGGTTCCCGTGATGGTTTTACCGAAACGCTGGTTTACAACACGGCCCTTATTCGCCGTCGTCTCAGGGATCCCAGGCTGCGGATGGAAATCCTCCAGGCAGGTAACAGGTCCAAAACAGATATAGTTGTTTGCTTTCTGCAGGATGTGGCCAATCCTGATCTGGTGGACAGCGTGAAGGAAAAAATTAAAAGCATCGATATTGACGGCCTGCCGATGGCGGAAAAGGCGGTGGAGGAATTAATAACACCCGGTAGTTACTGGAATCCATTCCCCCGGGTACGTTATACCGAACGGTCCGATGTGGCGGCCATGCACCTGCTGGAGGGCCACGTTCTGGTGCTGGTGGACACTTCCCCCAGTGTGGCCATTCTCCCCGCTACATACTTTCATCACCTGCAGCATGCCGAGGAATACCGCCAGAGCCCGGCAGTGGGCGTATGGTTGCGGACAGTGCGCTTTGTGGGCGTGGCCATATCCATATTTCTGTTACCCCTGTGGTTGCTGGCCGCCCTTCACCCCGAGTTACTGCCCCCGGCTTTAAAATTCATTGGTCCAAAGAAGATTGGGGCCATTCCTCTAGTATTGCAGTTTATTATTGCCGAGTTTGCCGTGGATATGGTCAGGCTGGCCACCATTCATACCCCCACGGGCCTGTCGGTGTCCGTAAGCTTGATTGCTGCCCTGCTCATCGGTGATATTGCCGTGTCCGTGGGTCTATTTGCCCCGGAAGTAATTTTATATACAGCGATTGCCGCCACGGGGATCTTTCTTACTCCCAGTTACGAGCTTTCCCAGGCCAATCGCCTGGTGCGCCTTTTCTTGCTGGCGGCGGTGATTGTGGCCGGCCTGCCCGGCTTTATCCTCGCCGTTCTGATCACCTTTGCTTTTCTGACGGCTACCAGATCTTTCGGGGTTCCCTACCTGTGGCCACTGATTCCCTTTAACTGGATGGCGATGAAAAAGGTGCTGGTGCGTTCCCCTGTGCCGGTGGACAACATCCGGCCCAGCATCTTAAAACCGCGGGACAAATACAGACAGAGTGTACCCGAACCGGCCCGAAAACGTTAAGTAAGTCCCCAGGCCGGGGACTGTTTTATTTTTTGTCCGGCGGGTCATAATAAAAGTTGTTAAAACTGGGAAGGAGTGAGCGGCAGCTTGAAAATAGGCATTCCCAGAGCGTTACTGTATTACTACTATATACCTTTATGGCGTACCTTTTTTGAAGCCCTGGGATTGGAGGTGGTCATTTCCAGGCCAACCACGAAAACAATTTTGGAATCCGGCCTGCGGCACACCGGCGATGATGTTTGCCTGCCTGTAAGGGTGGCCTTCGGGCACATAATTGATTTGAAAGACCGGGTGGATGTCCTTTTCCTGCCCCGCCTGGTAAGTATCGCCCGGCGGGAATATGTCTGCCCCAAATTCCTTGGTTTTCCCGACATGGTCAGGCAGGGTATTTCCGGGCTGCCACCTCTTATTGAAGCGGATCTCAACCTGTACCGCAGGGACAGCCTTTATCCCTTTTTCTCTGCCCTGGGTCGTAATTTCACCAGTAACCGGTTTGCTATTTACCTTGCCTGCAGGCGGGCCCAGCAGGTTCAGGCCCGTTATGTGCAGCTGCTGGAAAAAGGGTTTTTTCCGGAAGAAGCCCTGGCCATATCATACCGGGGAGCTTCGGAAGAAAAGCGGGAGCCTGCTCGCGGGTGGCCCCGGGTGGCTGTAATTGGTCATCCTTACAATATTTACGATCCCTATATCAGCATGAATCTCCTGTCCAGGCTGGCCCGGAGTGGGGTGCACGTTTGCACTGCCGACAATCTCCCGGAAACCCTGGTCCGTGAACATGCTGCCAGGTTGCCCAAGCACCTCTTTTGGAGCCTGGGCCAGCGCATGATTGGTGCCACCTGGCATTACCTGCAACGGCCGGATGTGGACGGTATCATCCATGTGGCTTCCTTCGCCTGTGGTCCGGATTCCCTGACCGGGGAACTGATTTCCCGGGAGGTGAAAAGGCGGGGAAAACCCTTTCTCAACCTCACCCTGGATGAACACTCGGCGGAAGCAGGGGTGGTAACCCGCCTGGAGGCTTTTCTGGATATGATGAGGCGCAGGCCGCTTCTCCAGGTGGGAGGGAATGGGAGATGAAAGTTACTTTTCCTCATATGGGACGTATGTGGATATGCCTGTCAGCCATGCTGGAATATCTGGGGGTAAATGTGGTGGTACCCCCGCCCACCAGCAAGCGCACCCTGACCCTGGGTGCCCGGCATGCTCCGGAATTTGCCTGTCTTCCTCTCAAATTGAATCTGGGTAATTTTATGGAAGCGGCGGAACAGGGAGCGGATACCATTCTCATGGCCGGCGGGTGCGGCCCCTGCCGTTTTGGTTATTACGCCCAGGTGGAACACGCCATCCTGGAAGATCTGGGCTATAATTACCGCCTGGTAGTACTGGAACCGCCCCGAAAGCACATCGGGGAACTGTTATCCAAGATCAAGTATATCACCGGCCACAGTTCATGGCGGGAAGTTATAAAGGGCATTTATTTTGGTTATCAAAAAGCCCGGATGGTGGACGACCTGGAAAAACAGGCCCACTTCCTGCGCCCACGGGAAGTTCAAAGGGGCAGCGCGGACAGGGCGTTTAAGCGGGCCCTGCAGGAGGTTATTGCAGCCAGGGACCCGCAGGATCTGCCGAAAGTGCGGGAAAAAGTGCGCAGGATTATGGGCGCTGTAGCCGTGAAGCCCCGGCCGGTTCTGCGGGTGGGGATTGTAGGGGAAATCTTTACCCTTTTGGAGCCTTTCGTTAACTATGATTTGGAAAGAAAGCTGGGCTACCTGGGTGTGGAAACCGACCGGTCCATTTATTTAAGCGAGTGGATTAACGATCATCTTTTCCTCGGGCTGGTGAGGGGGCAGCGCAGCCGCAAGGAAGCCTGCCGGGCGGCGGCCCCGTATTTAAATCATTTTGTGGGGGGACACGGGCAGGAAACTGTGGGCAGCGCGGTTATTTACGCCCGGCAGGGTTATGATGGGGTGATCCAGCTTCTCCCCTTTACGTGCATGCCCGAAATAGTGGCCCACAGCGTGTTACCCGGAATAAGTAATGAGCTGGGCATTCCTGTTTTGTCCATCACTGTGGATGAACAGTCCGGGGAAGCGGGGCTGGTTACCCGCCTGGAGGCTTTTGTGGACTTGCTGGCCAGGAGAAAGGGAGTGGTTGTGCAATGAAGGGGTATCTGGGTATTGATGTTGGTTCCGTAAGCACCAATCTGGTTTTTCTGGATGAGGAGGGCAGGGTGAGGGAAGCTATTTACCTGCGTACCCGCGGGCAACCCATTAATGCCTTACAGGAAGGGTTGCGGCAGCTGGCCGGGCGTCTACCTGAAAATACGGGTATTCTGGGGGTAGGTGCTACCGGCAGCGGGCGTTTTCTGGCCGGCATAATTGCCGGGGCCGATGTGGTTAAAAATGAAATTACCAGCCATGCCGTGGCTGCCTCTACCCTGGTACCGGGAGTGCAAACTATACTGGAGATTGGAGGGCAGGACTCCAAAATCATTATCCTGCGCAACGGTGTGGTAACCGATTTTGCTATGAACACTGTATGTGCCGCCGGTACCGGTTCTTTCCTGGACCAGCAGGCGGCCCGCCTGAATATTCCCATTGAAGAATTTGGCCAGCTGGCACTGCAGTCAACGGCTCCGGTACGCATAGCAGGCAGATGTGCCGTTTTTGCGGAATCGGATATGATTCACAAGCAGCAGATGGGCTACAGTTTGCCCGATATCCTGGCCGGCTTATGTGAAGCTCTGGTTCGCAACTACCTGAACAACGTGGGTAAAGGTAAGGAAATCCTTCCACCGGTTGTTTTCCAGGGAGGGGTGGCGGCCAACGCCGGTATGCGGCGGGCGTTTGAGCAGGCGCTGGGCTGGAAAGTATATGTCCCCCCCCATTACGACGTGATGGGTGCCGTGGGAGCGGCCATCCTGGCCCGGGAAAAGATGGCCGGTGGAGGCAGCACTCGCTTCAGGGGATTCGGTGTGGCCGATACCAACTTTAAGGCTGGGGGATTTACCTGTGAAAATTGCCCCAACCTCTGTGAAGTGGTGGAGATTACCTGTGAAGGGGAAATAGTTGCCCGCTGGGGGGACCGCTGCGGCCGCTGGTCCGGTTCCCTGGGGTATCAGGATGAGGAAATAAGAAATGCTGTATGAAAAAGGGACGGTTAATTTAAAAACCGTCCCTCTCTGCAGTTATGCCCGTACAGTCCAGTTGTAGCCATTATTGTTATCCCAGTTATTGGCGGAATCCTTGAAGCAGAAGGACATCAGGCTGTTCTGCATGCGCAGGGTACTCTCCCAGCCCCGGGGAGTACGCTCCATTTTAATGGTGCTGACATTTTGCCAGTTTTGCGGATCACCGAACCCGCAGTGCAGGTAAACCTGATCGGCACCGCTTTGGGCTAAAAGACCGTTGTAAATAATGTTTACCTCATTGAAGCCGGCGGGCCTCACCTCAACTCCTTTGGGAGTATCGGACCATCCCTGAATCAAAATAAGCACCTCCTTTAGTTTTTAACCTGCCACTTTTAGATTCCCCCTTGATTATTAGGGTATACCCGGTCATTTCTTCCTGCCATGGTAACACTTTTCGTCTTTCCAGTTATGTCAGTATTCCTGGTTTCCGGCAGGAATTAAGCATATGCTGGCGAAGTAAATTAGGGTGCGCCCGGAGCGCAATAATTAAATAATTATAACAATAATTATAACAGGAGGAGCAGAGAAGAGATGAGCGAAACCAAAATTCTGCTTTCGGAACAAGAACTACCGGTATGCTGGTACAACATCCAGGCCGACATGCCCCGGTTGCCCCGGCCACCATTGCATCCGGTTACCGGTAAGCCAGTGGGGCCGGATGATTTGAAAGCAATCTTTCCCATGTCCCTGATTGAACAGGAAATGAGCAGGGAGCGCTGGATTGAAATTCCAGAAGAGGTAAGGAACATTTACCGCCTGTGGCGCCCCAGCCCCCTGTTCCGGGCGCACCGGCTGGAAAAAGTTCTGGATACGCCGGCCCGGATTTTTTACAAATACGAGGGAGTGAGCCCGGCCGGCAGCCATAAGCTGAATACGGCTGTGCCCCAGGCATATTTTAACAAAAAGGAAGGCATTAAAAGACTGACCACAGAAACGGGAGCAGGCCAGTGGGGTGTGGCCCTGTCCCAGGCATGTAATTTTTTTGGCCTTGAATGCACGGTATATATGGTTAAGGTTAGCTACCAGCAAAAACCTTACCGCCGCTCCATGATGGAAATATTTGGCGCTGAAGTTTATGCCAGCCCCAGCGAGCACACTGCTGCCGGTCGTAAAATCCTCAGCAGTGAGCCGGATTCACCCGGTAGCCTGGGCATTGCCATCAGTGAAGCGGTGGAGGATGCTGCCGGTCGCGAGGATACCAATTATGCCCTGGGCAGTGTGCTCAACCACGTCCTGCTGCACCAGACGGTAATTGGACTGGAGGCCAGGGAGCAAATGGCCACGGCCGGGTACTACCCGGACGTGGTCATTGCCTGCTGTGGTGGCGGCAGCAACTTTGGCGGGCTTGCTTTTCCTTTTGTCCACGACAGGCTGGTGGAGGGGACAAAGGTGCGGCTGGTGGCTGTGGAGCCCAGCGCCTGCCCCACGCTAACCAGAGGTCGCTTTGCTTATGATTTTGGCGATGTGGCCGGATTGACGCCCCTTTTATCCATGTACACCCTGGGTGCTGAATTCATACCCCCTGGAATTCACGCCGGGGGGTTGCGTTACCACGGCGATTCCCCCCTGGTAAGCCAGCTGGTACACGATGGCATTGTGGAGGCGCGGGCTTTTAACCAGACCGATGTTTTCAAAAGTGCCGTCATGTTTGCCCGCTCGGAAGGAATCGTACCTGCTCCCGAGTCGGCCCATGCCATCGCCTGTGCCATTCAGGAGGCCCTGGCCGCCAGGGAGGCCGGGGAGGCCAGAACCATTTTGTTCAATTTAAGCGGCCATGGTCTGCTGGATCTCCCTTCCTATGACGCCTACCTGGCCGGCAAGCTTAAGGATTATCCCCTGCCGGAGGAAGAACTGGCCAGATCGTTAGCCCGGCTTCCCGGGGTAAACAGGGAATAATTTTCGGTGCGGGAAAGATACTGTTGACAGCACCCGATGGCCGTGTTACAATGGGACAAAATTGCATATAATACGCCTCATCTCCTTTGGAGGTGGGGTAGAGGTTGCGGGCAACAAGAGTATCCTGGTGAAGAAACCGGGTTTTCAATGAAGCCAGGGGAAAGGGTTGTCCGCCGAAGTTCAACCGGTGCCCGGAACGGTTGGGCTGGGCCGTCACCGAACAGGTGCCGGACTGTCACCCGGTGGTTGCCCTGCTGCCGGGTGGAGCGCTATCTCACCAGGGAGAGGCTTGATCATGAGCATAAGACGGCCCCTTGCCTGGGATGCCGTCTTATTATTTTATTTGCCTTATATAAAGTTTGCTAAAGCCTCATTGGTTACATTCGAGGGGATTGAATCCGGTAGGAGGTTTTGTTATGAAGCTGCACGGTACCATGACCGTTAACAGCCGGGGTCATCTGGAAATTGGTGGCTGTGACACTGTGGAACTGGCATCTACTTTTGGTACCCCCCTTTATGTAGTGGATGAAGAATTATTCCGGCAGAACTGCCGGGAGTATTACCGGGCCTTTACTGAGAAATATGGTGCCGAAGTCATTTATGCGGCCAAAACGCTGCTCACCCTCGCCATCTGCCGCCTGGTGGAGGAAGAAGGCCTGGGAATGGATGTGGTTTCCGGCGGCGAATTGTATACTGCCATCAAGGCCAGGTTCCCCATGTCCCGGGTTTACTTCCACGGGAACAATAAATCCAGCGAGGAGCTGCGTCTGGCCCTGGAAGCACGGGTAGGGCGCTTTATGGTGGATAATCTTTATGAGCTGGAAATGCTCAACCGGCTGGCCGGTGAGATGCGGACCAGGGCGGATGTAATTCTACGCCTGACTCCGGGCGTTGAGGCCCATACCCATGAGTATATTAAAACCGGCCAGATAGATAGTAAATTCGGCCTGGTTATTGATAACGGTCAGGCCCTGGCCGGAGTCAGGCGGGCCCTGGAGATGGAAAACATTATCCTTCATGGCCTGCATTGCCATATCGGTTCCCAGATTTTTGAGCTGGACTCATACGCCCACGCTGCGGGGATAATGATGGACTTTGCCGCCAGGGTAGCCAGGGAAACGGGCTGGGCGCCGGCTGAGCTGGATTTGGGAGGAGGCCTGGGGATTTATTACGCTGAAGGGGACGAACCCCGTCCTGTTGCCGAATATGCCGATGTAATTATGCGGGCCGTCCGGGAAAAAGCCCTGGCCCACGGTCTTCCCGTACCCCGGGTTATCGTTGAACCCGGGCGTTCCATCAGCGGCCCCGCGGGTACCACCCTGTATACCGTGGGGGCGGTAAAAGACATCCCCGGGGTGCGCAAGTATGTGGCTGTTGATGGAGGTATGGGAGATAACCCCCGCCCGGCCCTGTACCAGTCCCGTTACGAAGCCTGCCTGGCCAACAAGGCTGCTGCACCGGCGGAAGAAGTGGTTTCCATTGCCGGTAAGTGCTGCGAGTCCGGGGACATGCTTATATGGGATATTGCCCTGCCCAGGGTTGAACCCGGGGACATTCTGGCCGTCAGCTGTACCGGCGCTTATAACTACTCCATGTCCATGAATTACAACCGCCTGCCCAGGCCGGCCATGGTCCTGGTCAGGGACGGGCAGGCCGATATCATTGTAGAGCGGGAAACTTATGAAGACCTCCTGCGCAATGACGTCATTCCGGAAAGGTTGCGCAGGAGCAGGCGTTTGAATGTGGCTTCCGCGCGCTAAAAGGTTTTCATTCCGGCACCCTGAAGGGGTGCTTTTTAATCGGGCCGGCCTTGAAATTGTTGTTGGCCGGAAAGCTGCCAGGCATGATATAATCTAATGATAATGCAGCAAGAAGACCGGGGGAGTGGAGCCGGCAATGGATATTATTACCACCCACAGCAATACGGATCTGGATGCCCTGGCCGCCATGGTGGGGGCGCAAAAGCTTTATCCCGAAGCCGTCATGGTCTTCCCGGGTAAGCTTTCCAGGAATGTGGAAGAATTTATGGCCCTGCATAAGGACGCCCTGACTATCTCCAGCCTGCGGGATATTCAGCTGGACAGGATACGGCGGGTGATACTGGTGGATACCAAAAACCCCAGGCGGCTGGGCAAGCTGGCGGAGATAGTCAACCGTCCCGGGGTGGAGGTGCATATTTACGACCACCATCCCCGGGCGGAAGGTGATATCAGGGGGACGCTGGAAGTGGTGGAAGCGGTGGGAGCCACTGCTACCCTGCTGGTGGAGAAAATAAAGGAACACAATGTGCCCCTGAATCCCCTGGAGGCAACAATTCTGGCCCTGGGTATTTATGGTGACACCGGTTCCCTGGTGTTTACCAGCACAACTCCCCGGGATGTGGCGGCAGTGGCCTTTCTTCTGGAAAAGGGGGCCAATCTGGGGGTGGTGGCCGAGTTTCTCGGCCGGCCCCTGACCGAGGAGCAAAAGTCCCTGTTAAAGTCCCTGTTGATTTCGGCCCGCCGTTACCAGGTAAACGGGGTCAAAGTGCTGCTGGCTACTGCTTCGGTGGAAGAATTTGTGGTGGGCCTGGCCCTGCTTACCCATACCATTTCCGAAATAGAAAAACTTGATGCTGTATTTACCGTGGTGGAAATGGAAGACCGGGTATATATAGTGGGCCGCAGCAACGTGGCTCAGGTGGATGTGGCCGAAATTGTGGCTCCCTTTGGGGGTGGTGGCCACCCGGCGGCGGCCTCGGCCACAATTAAAGGGGCCCCCCTTGACCAGGTGGCCAGGACGCTCATGAAAATCATCCGCCAGAAGGTGCGTCCTCCCCTTACGGCGGCAGGGATTATGTCCAGTCCGGTTAAAACTGTAACTCCCGAAACTACCATCAGAGAAGCCGGGCGCATCATGATGCGCTACGGTCACACGGGTCTGCCGGTGGTGAAAAATGGCCAGCTGGTGGGTGTAATATCCCGGCGGGATGTGGAAAAAGCCAATCTCCATGGCCTGGGACATGCCCCGGTGAAAGGTTTCATGAGCCAGAATGTGGTCTGGGTTACTCCCGATGTTCCTGTAACCGAGGTACAGCAATTGATGATCGAGCACGATATCGGGCGCGTTCCCGTAGTAGCGGAAGGCAGGCTGGTGGGTATTGTATCCCGGACCGATGTCCTGCGCACCCTGCACGGCGGGGATTTACCCTCCCGTTACCGGACCATTTATTCCGGCCACCTGGCAACTGCCGGAACAAACATTTCCGAACTCATGCGCCAGGTGCTGGCTCCCAGGGAATGGGAGATAATGCGCCGGGCGGGAGAGACTGCTGCCCGCCTGGGTTGCCGGGTTTTTGCGGCTGGCGGGGTGGTACGGGATATTCTGCTCCAAGCGGGAAATCTGGACATCGACCTGGTGGTGGAAGGGGATGGTATTGCCCTGGCCGGTGCCCTGGCCGGTGCTTATGGCGCTCAGGTACGTGCCCACCGCCGCTTCGGCACGGCGGAAGTTCTTTTTCCCGATGGTTTTAAAGTCGATGTAGCTACGGCACGGGTGGAATTTTACGAATACCCGGCGGCCCTGCCCCGGGTGGAAAGTTCCTGCCTGCGCCATGACCTCTACCGGCGGGACTTTACCATCAACGCCATGGCCGTAGACCTGAACGGGGAAAATTTTGGTGATTTAATTGATTTTTTTGGCGGGCGACAGGATTTACAGCAGGGGTTAATCCGGGTATTATATAATTTGAGTTTTATCGAAGATCCCATCCGCCTGTTGCGGGCTGTGCGTTTTGAACAGCGTTACGGGTTTAAGATTGAACCGCAGACTTTAAAGCTGATGGAGGAAGCGGTGCGCCGGGAAGTTCTCACCCGGGTTTCCACCGAACGTCTGTGGGAGGAGTTAAAACACATCCTGCTGGAAAAGGAAGCCGGGAGAATGCTGGAGCGCCTGCATCAGCTGGGTATGTGGCCCTTCGTTTTTCCGGGGGTAACATACTGGGAGGTTCAGCCGGTACTGCATGATCTGGGTGCGGCCATGCAGGCGCTGGATGAATGGGGTTTTGCCACGGGGCATGACTCCTGGCTTTGCTATTTTATTGCGGTCCTGCACTGGAGTAGCCCGGAAACCGCCAGGGCGCTCTGCGAGCGCTATCATTTAAGCAAGCGGCAGGCCGGTAAGGTTGTATCCTCCCTGTCCAGCTGGCAGCAGGTTCTATCATTGCTCAGCCGGCGAGGTGAAGTGCGCAACAGCGAGCTGGCCCGGGGCCTTCTCCTTCTGCCCCCGGAGGCCTATCCCCTGATTTTAACCCTGCTGGACGAGGAGTGGTTGAAAGAGCGCTTCCGGCAGCTGCTTTTACTGCTGAAGGAGAGCAGGCCGTCGGTGGATGGTAATTTCATCAGGAGCCTGGGTTACCGGCCCGGCCCTGTTTTCCGCAGGGCGCTGGATGCGGTTTGGCGCGCCCGGCTGGATGGCCTGGTGAAAAACAGCGAAGAAGAAAAGGCGTTTGTGAAAGAATTTTTGAGCCGCCATTATGGAGAGGGTCCCCATGATTAACCTTCCCAGTTTATATGAAATGGCCCTTATGCTGCCGGGCATTATTTTGGGACTTACCTTCCATGAGCTGGCCCACGGCTGGGTGGCCGACCGGCTGGGAGATACCACTGCCCGCTACCAGGGCCGCTTAACCTTAAACCCCCTGGCCCATGTGGATGTCATTGGTTTGATAATGCTTTTTATCGCTGGTTTTGGCTGGGCGAAACCGGTGCCGGTCAACCCCTATAATTTTCGCGGTGATATGCGTCGCGGTTTAATGCTGGTTTCCCTCGCCGGACCGGCTACCAATATGTTGCTGGCAGTGGCCGGGGCAGTGGCGCTGGGCCTGGGGGCCTGGAAGTTGCCTTACGGGCAGGAGATTGTTATAAATATTATTCATATCAACGTCATCCTGGCTGTTTTTAATCTCCTGCCAATTCCCCCTCTGGATGGGTCGAAGATACTGGCCGGTGTTCTGCCCGGCCGGCAACCATGGCTGTATATGCTGGAAAACTACGGTATAATAATTCTCTTACTGCTGTTATTTACCGGTATTATCGGGAAGGTGCTCAGGTGGATTATTGTCCCGCTGTATGAAGTCCTCCTGGGTCTCGCCAAAGCCATTGCCTTACTGGTAGCTTAATGTTACAGGGAAAATGTTACAGGAAAATGGAAAGGAGATCTGTACCAATGGCCACGCAGAGAATTTTAAGCGGCATGCGTCCTACGGGCCGGTTACATATCGGCCACCTGAGCGTGCTGGAAAACTGGGTTGAGATGCAAAGGGAAAACCAGTGCTTCTTTTTTGCCGCCGACTGGCACGCCCTGACCACGGCTTTTGAACATACAGAAGGAATTAAAGAAAATATCCGGGAAATGGTCACCGACTGGCTGGCCGTGGGGCTCGATCCGGAAAAAAGCGTGATCTTTATTCAGTCGGATGTTCCGGAGACTGCCGAACTGCATCTCCTATTTTCCATGATTATTCCCCTGGGCTGGCTGGAGAGGGTGCCCACTTACAAGGATCAGGTGCAGCAATTCAAGCAGCAGGGCAGGGACATCATGACTTACGGTTTCCTGGGTTATCCCGTTTTAATGGCGGCGGATATTTTACTTTACCGGGCTGACGCGGTGCCCGTGGGAGAGGACCAGCTTCCCCACCTGGAACTGTGCCGGGAACTGGCCCGGCGTTTTAACCACCTCTACCGTCCTGTTTTCCCCGAGCCCCAGGCCAGGCTGTCCCGTGTTCCCGTGCTTCCCGGTGTGGATGGACGAAAAATGAGCAAAAGTTATGCCAACGATATAGGTTTGATGGCCGAACTGGATGAAATCAGGCGGCGGGTTAATGCCATGGTTACCGATCCGGCGCGCATCCATAAAACCGATCCCGGCCACCCGGAAGTTTGTGTGGTACACAAGTACCACGGTATCTATACCGGCCACCGGCTGGCGGAAATTGAAGAGGAGTGCCGGGCGGGCCGGGTGGGCTGCGTGGCCTGCAAGAGGTTGCTGGCCGAGTCACTGGAAGCTGTCCTGGCTCCCTTGAGGGAACGACGGCTCCAGATTGCTGCCCGTGAGGGTTATGTCGAGGAAGTGCTTGCTGAAGGCGCCCGCCGGGCCAGGGCGGAGGCAGCCAGAACCATGTCTTTAGTCCGCGAAGCCATGCAAATTTAGATACATGATTTCCCCCCTGGCGGTAAAGAATATGCCCCAAAAGGGGGTATTTATTTTGCGCAGGTTGTTGCTGATTATGGCTGCACTGGTTTTGATTGGGGGTATGGCCGGCTGCACGGCGGCCAGGAAACCGGCGCCGGAACAGCCCAGAACCGTAATAATACCGGAAGCCACCAGAGTTTCCTTTGAAAAGATTGACCTGGCGAAAGCACCGGCCGAGGTTAAGGATGTGGCCAGGACCCTGGAGAACACCGACGCCAGTACATGGGTGCGGGCAAATAATAACCTGTACCTGCTGTTCAGTACGAGTCCCCGCAACAGGATGTACAGGGCAGAGGTAACTGAAATTCAACAGCGCAATCCCAGGGCGGACTTCAGCTGGCTGGATGTTAAAGCCAGGTACGTCAGGCAAGCAGCTGCCAGTGCTCCAGTTCTAACAGTGGTACGGGTAGGGAAGCTGGACCGGCCGGTAAACGGCGTTGCTTTTCAATTTTCCCGCGAGAAAGGACAGCAGGCCGGTCAAGCAGGTGGACCGGGGCCGCAGCCGGCTGCCAGGCCTGCTCCGGCAGGAACCCCGGAACCAGCTGCCGTGACGGGGGGCGAAGCAGTAATAAGTGAGCCTTCCCCGGATCAGGAAACTACCAGCCCGGTAAAGGTGGTGGGGAAGGCCAGGCACTCCGCCGGGGAGGTGCGGGTGCGCCTGGTGGATGAGAGGGGTACTGTCCTGGCGGAAAAATCCCTTTCCGTCGGGAAGGAAAGTTTCACCGAGTTTGAAACTTTACTCAGCTACAGTCCTCCTGCTTCCCCCAGGAAAGGATTTGTGGAAGTGGCCGCTCCGGGCCAGGATAGGGAACAAAGCCTGGCCCGGGTACCGGTAACCATGAAGTAATATTTAAAGGCTTTCTGTGCACCGGCAGCCTTCGGCTTGCCGGTTCTTTTTTTCTCCTTGATTCCCTTTTACATACATTTGAGGGATGGCGGGAAAATATGACCGGTGGTGTTTGGTGTGTGGCTATGGTGGCTGGTTGTAATCTTTCTTTTACTGGTGGGCCTGTTTACAATGATCCCTTTAAAACTGGAATTTTATTACTGCCGCCGGGATCATGACCGGCGCCTCCTGCTGTTGATCAGGACCTGGTTCAATATAAAATACCAGCTGCTTCCCGGAAAAAATCCGGCCGGACCGGCATCTTTAATCTCATCCGGCCGCCTGATGGAATGTATTCGCCTGGGCCTTGAGATCTGGCCTGCCCTGAAGTTTTTATTACGCCGTACCAGATTGTGCCGGCTTGAATGGCGGACCCTGGTCGGCCTGCCCGATGCCGCTCATACCGGTATGGTTGTGGGAGGGCTGTGGTCCCTCAAAGGAACTGTTTTAACGGTTCTTTACCGGCTGGTCAGCAAAAAGTCCGCCCTGCCCGAAGTAGCCGTCATACCCCATTTTACCGGTTCATCCTTCGGGCTGTTGATTCACTGCATATTTACCTTCCGCCTGGGCCATATTATGGTTACAGCAGTAAAGCTGGCCTGTTTAACGGGCCGCCAGGGCTTAAAAAGAATCTTATCTTTTATAGACTCCTTCAAGGGGTGAGGTACAGGTGCCGGAACATCCAATCGAAGGTTTAATGAAAACGGCCATGGAAAGCATCAAGGAAATGGTAAATGTGAACGTGGTAGTGGGCGATCCCGTGGAGACTGCCGACGGGACAGTTATTATACCGGTTTCCCGGGTGGCCTGCGGCTTTGGTGCCGGTGGTGGGGAACTGGAAGCCCAGGGCCGCCAGAAGCAGGAGGGTGAGCAGCTGCCATTTTTTGGCGGCGGAAGCGGGGCTGGAGTATCTGTCCAGCCGGTGGGTTTCCTGGTGGTGGGCCAGGGTCAGGTCCGCCTGCTGCCCGTGGATGGTAATGCTGTGGTGGATCGCCTGATAGATCTGGCTCCCCAGCTGGTTTCCCAGATACAGGGTATGTTTAAGCGGGAAGGCAAGAACCAGGTAACCATGGTTCCACCACCACCGCCCCCGGGAGGAACTGTCCCTACTTTATAATTAATTTTGAGGGACCCTCAGCACTGAATGAGTATACAGGTCAAACATGATTAATACATATTTATAAGTCCCGTCCGGAAGGGCGGGCTTTTTTGGTTTTCCGGGCTGTGGCGGGTATGGTCGGGTTTACTTTCTGGATAGGACCTTTTTACTAGCAAAAGCGGCATGAGTAACTATTTTGGTAAAAATAAGTGGTTTAAAAGAAAATTAAGAGATCAGTGATTTCAGGAGGAAATTGCTCGGAAAATATCGAACCTAGCTAAGTTAAGCCGAATTAAGGCGTGAGATTTGAACGAGTACAGGTATACCCGTATCGGGGCCATTGATCTGAGGTTTTGACAAGGGCAAAACCGTGACCCGGCCTTCCTGGTAAGGTATGGTTTGGAGGGACTATTATGTGCGAAATCATCGAGAAGCAGATCGAGCGCTATGAAACTTTGCTGAGGGAGATGTGGACTGCGTCAGCGAAGTACCTTGGGACGTTTTCTGTGAACCTTTTGGTGGAAAGGGTTGTGTGGGAGGTTTCGCTGGAGTATAGGGAAATAGAACTGCTGCAGTACGACCAGAATGGGATATCGTGCGCAGGGATAGCGGTCAGTTTGAAGAAAAACCCGGACTTGCCGGTCGATGATATGTTCGTGAAGTTTATCAACAGGTATTTGGAAATACTGGCCAGGCTCCTTGGTCATGGAAAAACGGAGAAAATAGCGAAGAGGCTGAACGAAGAATTTGGCAGGTTTCCTTTTGACTTCAAGGGGGGGGAATGAGAGATGGATAAATTGAAAACGGGCATAAAGAATCTTGATCATATCCTTGATGGCGGCATACCTGTATATTCACTGAACATCGTTTCTGGCTCTCCGGGTAGCGGAAAGACGATATTTGTCCAAAACATAATATTTAACAGCGCGAGGAACGGCCTCAAAAGTCTATACCTGACCACTATATCGGAATCCCAATTCAAGATGGTAAGGCACCTGCAGGAGTTTGAGTTTTTCTTGGATGATGTTTTGGGGGACAAGGTTATTTATGGCGATTTGGGAACTGTTCTGCGCAAACAGGGTACGGACAAGGGGCTAGAATACCTGTCTCAAATGATCAAAAAACATCGGCCGAATATAGTTGTAATCGATAGTTTTAAGGCCATAAGAGACATCTTCCCGGACGAGAAAACTTTTAAGGCTTTTGTTTTTGACCTGGCTGCCGCTCTCTCGATATGGGAGGTCACTGTATTTCTCGTCGGCGAATATGAAGAACAGGAACTGACCCGCTTGAGCGAATTTGCCGTTGCCGATGGGATTTTTCACCTTTACGGGCAGGAAGAAAAGCGGTTTCAAAAAAGGTATTTGCGTATTCTGAAGATGAGGGGGACCAATTTTGAGCAGGGGGAACACCTGTTTCAAATTAGCCATGCTGGAATAGAAGTGTACCCGAGAATGAAGCCGGAGGGTATTGAACTCCAGTATGAGGTAAGGTCGGGGAGAAAGGGATTCGGGATCACGCGCTTGGACGAAATGTTGTGTGGTGGGTTAATCGAAGGGACGATCACGCTCATTTCCGGTAGTACAGGTACGGGTAAAACCGCATTGGCCCTTAAATTTTTACTGGAGGGGGCGGAGAGAGGCGAAAAAGGACTGTTCCTTTCTTTTGAAGAGTCTGTGGCTCAACTTCAGAATACTGCCCGTCACCTGGGATGGGAGATAGATAAATACCTGGCAGATGGTCGACTCGATATCAAGTTTATTTCTCCTATAGAACTGGACGTAGACAAGCACGCTTTTGAAATACTGGACATGGTCAGGGAAAAGAAGGTAGAGAGGTTAATCATCGACAGCATTTCTGCTTTTGAAAGCAGCGTTTCTGATCTACAAAAGTATAAAGATTATCTATGGGCGATGGCCCAGCAGCTCAAAAAGCAGCACGTCACCCCCATCTTCACGGTACTTAACGAAAACCTTTTTTCACCAATGGTAGTAACGAAAACCCAGATTTCCTTAATAGCCGATAATATAATTTTTTTGCGGTACGTGGAAGATGGTTCAAGCATCAAGAAAGTTATTGGCATACTTAAAGCCCGCGGGAGCGACCACGACAAGGCACTGATGGAGTACGAGATTACCAAGAACGGGATAAATATTCTCGGTAAATTAGATAAAGCAGATATGTTGAGATGAGGTGCCTAAATGTCCAATAACCTTCTTCTGAGCATTTCGCTAAAATACTGGCAGGATTTTCAGGATACGCTGGCCAAGGTAATGGATGCCAATATTTACATCTTTGATGTAAATGGGGCCTCTTTTTCCCGCTTCAGCCGGCCCGTTGAATTATGCCAGGAGGTAAACAAAGGCGAAAAGATCTGCAACGAAAAGTGCATCCGTTTTTACAAGTCTGCTCTCCGTTCGTTAGAAGATAAAGGCATACTTACCTGTCCTTACGGGATAAGACTTTATGCGTACCGCCTGGGCACCTACGCCCAAAAGATAGGGTTCCTTGTCATTACCCCTACCAGGATCAGAACCGAGGTGAGTGGCGAGGAAGAAAATATTTTTTTGACCAAAGTGCACAGCATTTACCAGACCATAAATGAGGTTCTTAAGGCTATCCTGGAAAAAAATCTGTTAGGGTTACGGAGGCTTGAACTGAACAGCATCTACGAAATCAGCCGCCTGCTGACATCAACCGTTGAACTGGACAAGGTTTTGGATCTTATCACAAATTCTTTAATCATAATTTATAAGGCCGATCTTAGTTTTGTCGGCCTTCGCGAGGGTGATAAAATCAGGATAGCCCAGGCTAAAGGTGAATACGGCCACCTATTGATTGGTAGGGAATGGCCGATGGTCCAGCCGCTGATTGAGCAGGTTTTTTCAAAAGTTGAGCCGTCATCTCTGAGTATTGAGGAATTAATGACTCTACCGGGCCTCACCGGTTTAGAGGTTGCTCCCGGGAATGAAATTGTGATTTATCCCCTCTGGACTGCTTTGGGTGCCGTCGGGATGTTAGGTATAGTGGTTCCTGTTTCCCTGGATGACGACGGTAGCAGAAACCTGCAGATATATGCGAACTTCGCTGCTGTAGCCCTGGCCAATGCGACCCTTATACGCCGCCTGGAAAGAGAAGCCGAAACCGACTTTATGACCGGTTTCTTTAATAAGCGTGCCCTGCGAAATATGCTGGTTCAAGAACTTGAGAGGGTAACAAGGTACAGCACACCCCTGTCGGTTATTTTACTGGATATCGATGACTTCAAGAGTTACAATGACACCTTTGGCCACTTGGCCGGCGATATAGTGTTGCAGAAGACAGCAGAGATAATAAAAAACTCCATCAGGCTGGTGGATATTGCGGGCCGCTATGGAGGCGAGGAATTTGTAATCATTCTTCCGGGGACAAAAAAGGAAGGTGCTGCAAGAGTGGCAGAAAGAATACGGAAATCTATAGAGATTTACCCTTTCCCGCACCGCCGGGTCACGGTGAGCCTCGGCGTAGCCTCGGCCAAAAGAAATGATTCCGTTGACTCGCTGCTTGCAAGGGCGGATCAGGCCTGTTACCAGGCGAAGAGGCAAGGGAAAAACCGCTTCTGCTTGGACCCATCGTAAAAATATTCCCTTGATACGAGAACAACCCCCTGGGGTTGGATGAAATAGACCTCTGACCGAAGCTATAAAAATGAGAGGGGTATTGACATTGTCCGGAAAACTTAAGGGTGCAGAATTCGGTGAAGACGAAGCTCGCTTTTTGAGCGTCCTTCGTGAAAGCCTTGACCTTGCCATGGACCGGGGTCTGGAGGAAAGTAAGCGTCAAATACAACCCACCTTGGCATAATACCCAAGTTTAAGGGATAATCTTCCTCAGATAAAAGCTCGATGAGGAGGATTTTTTCTTATGACCAAAGCCGAACGGGAAGCGCTATGGGAAACCCGAATAGCCGAATACAAGATGAGTGGGCAAAGCGTCAGAGAATGGTGCGCCGCCCATGAAGGCATCAGCCCCAGGCAGTTATGGTACTGGCTGCGAAAGTTTAAAGACCGGAACGGAGTTACCCCAGGAAAATCAAATCGGTGGCTGCCGGTGGAAATAAGCAACCAGTCATTTATAGAAGAGGACCATACTTTACTGGTCAAAATAGGACCGGCCAACATCGAGGTTA